>CANRLB010000013.1 GCA_947631365.1 uncultured Bacilli bacterium
AAATTACATACAAAAACGAGAATATTCTCCCGTTTATGTTTTAAAAATTTCGAGACATTTTCCTAAATTATTGACAGAAAAAAGTTGCTATATTGCAACTTAAAAAGGCATTTTCATTTTACCATTATTTATATTTTTCATCATTTCTTGCATCATTTCAAATTGTTTTAATAAACGATTAACTTCTTCAACACTTCTCCCACTACCTTTAGCAATTCTTTGCTTTCTTGTAGCTTTTAATATTTCTGGATGTCTTCTTTCATAAGGAGTCATTGAGAGAATAATTGCTTCCACATGAGCCATTTCTTTAGGATCTATTTTAATATTATTAAGTCCCATATTTCTTGCTTGAGGAAGCATTTTAATAATATTTTCTAAAGGTCCTAATTTTTTAATTTGTTTAAAAGTTTTTAAAAAATCTTCTAAATCAAATTTTCCTTGTCGCATTTTTTTGGCTTGTTCTATGGCCTCTTCCTCTGATACTATTCCTTCAACTTTTTCAGCAATCGATAAAATATCTCCCATATCAAGGATTCTTTCAGCCATTCTTACTGGATAAAATTCAGATAAACCGTCCATTTTCTCAGAATCCCCCACAAATTTAATAGGTACATTAGTAAGATGTCTTAAAGATAGAGCTACCCCACCTTTAGTATCACCATCCATTTTAGTTAAAATACAACCAGAGAGTTTTAGAGATTCATTAAACCCTGTTATAACATTAATGGCATCTTGTCCCATCATCGCATCAATAACTAAAATAGTTTCATCAAAAAGAATATTTTCTTCTAATTCTTTGAGTTCATTCATTAATTCTTCATCAATTTGAAGACGTCCTGCTGTATCAATAATGACATAATCTAAATTTTCACTTTTAGCATATTCGATACCATCTTTAGCAATTTCTAAAACCGTTTTATTATCCTCCGTAAAAACAGGAATATTTAAAGAAGAACCAATATCTAAAAGTTGTTTTATTGCGGCTGGTCTATAAATATCACAAGCCACTAATAAAGGATGACGATTATGTTTTTTTCTAAGTAGATTAGCAAGTTTTCCCGCTGTTGTTGTTTTACCACTACCTTGAAGACCACAAAGTAAAATGATCTCAAAAGGTTTATCAGTACTTAAAGGTACATAATTATCACCAAGTAAATGAACAAGTTCATCTTTAACTATTTTAATAAATACTTCATCAGGTTTTAGTGATTTATCAACATCCATACCTAAGGCTTTTTCTTTAACATTACTTATAAATTCCTTAACTACACTATAATTAACATCAGCTTCAAGTAAGGCCATTCTAATTTCTTTCATGGCATCATTAATATTATCTTCGGTAATTTTACCCATTCCTCTAATATTTTTTATGGCATTACTTATACGATCTCCCATGTATTCAAACATAATTATTCTCCTTTACTTTGTTGATCTTTCTTTACACTTTCATCAATTACTTTTAAATATTCATCAATATTTATTATATCATTAATTTCTTTTTTAATTTCATTAATATCATTTAATTCTAAAACATGTTCTAATTTAATGTTTTTTAAGACTATTTTTAATTTATCTTCATAATTAAATAATTTTTTTTCCACATTTTTGATAATAGTCCCTACTCTAGCTTTTGAAATATTTTTATATTCAGCAATTTCTTGCATTGTCATATTTTCCCCATAATATAAATCAAATATTTCTCTGTTACTTTCTTTTATTAAATCTTTATAGACTAAAAAAAGTTCATTGTAATATAAAAATTTGTCCATTATACCATATCCTTAAATAAACCATAGATATAATTTTCAATATCAAATGGTTTTAAATCAGTCATTTTTTCACCTAAACCAATAAACTTAACAGGCAAATTAACTTCTTCTTTAATAGCAAGAACAATTCCCCCTTTAGCAGTCCCATCAAGTTTAGTTAAAACAATACCTGTAATATTAGTAATTTCTTTAAATGATTTAGCTTGAGATATTCCATTTTGACCAGTCGATGCATCAATTACTAAAAGTGTTTCATGAGGAGCACCAGGAATATGCATACCAATAACTTTATTAATTTTTTCTAACTCTTTCATTAAATTAACTTTATTTTGAAGTCGTCCAGCCGTATCAATTAAAACTATATCAACATTTTCTTCCTTTGCTTTAACTAAACCATCATATATAACACTGGCTGGATCTGAATTTTCCACTCCATAAAATAAAGACCCTGTTTTATCTGCCCAGATATGTAGTTGAGAAACAGCCCCTGCTCTAAAAGTATCACCCGCAATCATCATCACTTTCTTACCTTCATTTATGTATTTATAGGCAAGTTTCGCAATCGTTGTCGTTTTACCTACACCATTTACTCCAACCATTAAAATAACAGTTGGTCCTTCCATACTCATCTTTATTTTATCTGATAAACTTTCACCTTCTACATATATAACTAAAAGCTCATCAACAATTACTTCTTTTAAATATGAGGTATCAGTGATATTTTCACTTTTAACTCTTTTTCTTAGTTTATCCATAAAATTCATGACCGTATTAACCCCAATATCAGCCATAATTAAGGTTTCTTCTAATTCTTCAAAATATTCTTCTGATACTTTGGTATATTTAATACCTAAAATATTTAATTTAGAAACAAATTCCTCTCTTGTTTTTTTTAAACCTTGGTCATAATTTTCTATTATTTCTTTTTCTTCTTCATCTTGAATTTCTTCTTTTTTACTTACTAAATTTTTTAATTTATCAAATAAACCCATTTGATATCACCCATTTAATAATACCAAAAAAAAATGTTATTTAAAACTTTTTTTACTTATTTCTTAAGAAAATTGCAAGAAATTTTAAAATTTTTTTCAAATTAAAAGGAAATCAAGAAAAAAAGACGTAAATATATATTAGAGGGAGGAAAAAGATGGACTAGAAAATTTCATAGCAAATAATAGACTTAAAAATTTTTCAAATGAAGAAATGGAGAGTGATAAAAAATGAAAAATGAAATTGTATTATTTGAAAATCAAAATGTTAAATTAGAAGTAAATATGCAAGATGAAACGGTATGGTTAAATAGAGAGCAGTTATCCATATTATATGACAGAGACATAAAAACTATTGGTAAACACATTAATAATGCTCTTAAAGAAGAGCTAGATAATGGAAGAAGAAGGCAATAGAAAAGTTACAAGAAACATTGAATACTATAATCTTGATATGATTATAAGTATTGGTTATCGTGTTAAATCCCAAAATGGAATCATTTTTAGAAGATGGGCTAATAAAATATTAAAAGATTATATGATTAAAGGATATGCAGTTAATCAAAAAAGATTAAATTATTTAGAAAAAACTGTTAAACTTTTAGATATTGCTGCTAGAGGAAATGAAAGATATACAGAAAATGATGCAAAAGAAATATTAAATGTTATTAATGAATATTCTAAAGCTTTAGATCTTCTGGATGATTATGATAATAAAACATTGAAAAAGATTAAAGGTCAAAAAAGTGAAAAGATAATCACTTATGAAGAAAGTATAGATGTTATAAATAAATTAAAATTTAATAATGAAAGTAATTTATTTGCATTAGAAAGAGAGCATAATTTTAAATCAATAATAAATGATATTTACCAATCTTTTAATATGGAAGAGTTTATCCAAGTATAGAAGAAAAATCTGCAAATCTTCTATATTTAACTGTTAAAAATCATGCCTTTATTGATGGAAACAAAAGAATTGCGGTGACAATATTCATTTATTTTTTACAAGTAAATAATATTCTTTATAAAGATAATATGCAAATTATTGATAATAATACACTTGCTTCAATTACTATTTTAATTGCTGAATCTAACCCTAAAGAAAAAGAAATAATGATTGATTTAATTATGAATTTTTTAAAATAGAATTTAAAAATTTCCCAAATCTCATTAAAAAATATAGACATTAAAGTTAATTTAAGGTATAATTAATCTCAGTTAAAGAACTTTTTATTTTAAGAAAGAGGGAAATTTATGAAAGATGTTGCAACAAGTATTGTTGCTTTAGGTGGTCTTGGTGAAGTTGGTAAAAATATGTATGTTATCACTCATGATGATGAAATAATTATTATAGATGCGGGAGTAATGTTTCCCGAAGTTGGTTTACTAGGCGTTGATTATGTTATTCAAGATGTAACCTATTTAAAACAAAATGAAAGTAAAATTAAAGCTTTATTTATAACTCATGGTCATGAAGATCATATTGGTGGTATACCATTCTTACTTAATCAAGTTAATATTCCTGTCATCTATGCTCCTAAAATTGCTAAAGATTTAATTGATAAAAAATTAGAAGAAAGAGAAATTAATTATAATAATATCTTAGTTATTAATAAAGATTTAAAGGTTAACTTTAAACATTTTGAAATAGAATTTGTTAATACGACTCACTCTATTCCCGACTCATTTGCCATTGTTGTCCATACTCCAAATGGCGTAATATTTGAAACAGGAGATTTTAAATTTGATTTAACTCCTATTGGACCAATGGCTGATATTCATAAAATGGCTGAACTTGGTAGTAAAGGAGTGACTCTTTTACTTAGTGACTCCACTAATGCTCTATCAACTGGTTTTTCTAATAGTGAATCGGTTGTTGATGATACTTTAAATGATATTATAGGAAGACATGTAGGAAGAATAATTATTGCGACCTTTGCTTCAAATATTTTTAGAATTAAACATATAGTAGAAACTTGCAAAAAATATAATCGAAAAATTATTACTTTTGGTCGAAGTATGGAAACGTCTATTGAACTGGCTTTAAATAATGGTTTAATAGATGATAAATCAATCTTTATTGATAGCAATCAAGCTAAAGGTTTAAAACGGAATGAAATTTGTATTTTATGTACTGGTAGTCAAGGTGAACCCCTTGCGGCTCTTTCTCGAATTGCCAATGGTACGCATAAACAAATATCTTTACTTCCTGATGATTTAGTTATTTTTTCATCTAGTCCTATTCCTGGTAATGCCGAAAGTATTAATCGTATTATTAATAAAATTTATCTAAAAGGTGTAAAAGTATATACTAATTCTGAATTTAGTGACATCCATACTTCTGGGCATGCCAAATTAGAAGAATTAAAATGGATGCTTCGAATTATTAAACCTAAATATTTTATGCCTATGCATGGTGAATTTAGAATGTTAAAACAACATGCTAATATTGCTAAACTTTGTGACATACCTGAAGAAAACACTTTCATTTGTAGTAATGGTGATGTTATTTTACTTAAAGATGGAGAGGTTAAAAGAGGTGGCACTATTACAGCAGGTGATATTTATGTTGATGGATCAAGGGTTGGTGATGTTGGAAATGTTGTTATTAAAGATCGTAAATTAATGAGTCAAGATGGAATTTTAATAACTATTTTAAATATTAATACTTTAACAAGAAAATTACTTATTAAACCTAATGTTACTGCTAGAGGATTTGTATTAGTTAATGAAAATCAAGATTTAATGAATAAAATAGAACACAAAATAAGTGAAATAGTTAATAACTTTTTAAAAACATCCTTATATAATTATACTGATTTAAAAAATCAAATAATTTTAGAATTGCTTCCTTATATTAATGAATTAACAGGTAGAAGACCTATTATTTTGCCAGTTATAATGGAAGTTAATAAAAGAGATGAATAATCTTTTTTTATTTTACAAAAAAAGAAGCTTATTTTGCCTCTTCTTGAGCTCTAGTCTCTCTTATAACCGTAATTTTAATTGTTCCTGGATATTGCATTTCCGATTCAATTTTTTCTTTCATTTCTCTAGCTATTTTATAACTATTTAAATCATCAACTTCATTAGGTTTAACCATTACTCTTATTTCTCTTCCAGCTTGCATTGCATATGCTTTTTCTACGCCTTCAAAAGAATTTCCTATTTCTTCAAGTTGTTCTAATCTCTTAATATAATTTTCAATTGAATCATTTCTAGCTCCAGGACGAGCGGCAGATAAAGTATCAGCAATACTTACTAATACCGCAATAATACTTTTTGGCTCTCTATCACCATGGTGAGAAACAATACTATCAATTACTACATCACTTTCATGATATTTTTTTGCAATTTGTTCACCAACTTCAACATGACTACCTTCAATTTCAAAATCGATTGCTTTACCTATATCATGAAGTAACCCAGCCCTTTTAGCTAAAGTTACATTTTCGCCAAGTTCTGATGCCATTAAGCCACAAAGATTAGCTACTTCAATTGAATGTTTCAAAGCATTTTGACCATAACTAGTTCTAAAATTAAGTTTACCTACTAAATTAATAAGCTCACTATCCATTTTAGCAAGTCCTAATTCCGTAATTGCATCATTACCTATTTCCGTAATCCGACTATAAACATCTTTACAAGTTTTTTCATAAACTTCTTCAATTCGACTTGGATGAATTCTTCCATCTTTAATAAGAGTTTCAATTGTTACCTTAGCAATTTCTCTTCTTAGTGGATCAAAAGATGATATAACTATTGCCTCAGGTGTATCATCAATAATTAAATCAACACCAGTTACTGATTCAAATGTTCTGATGTTTCTTCCTTCTCTACCAATTAATCTGCCTTTCATTTCATCATTTGGTAAATCAATAGTAGACACAGTTTGAACAGACACAACATCATCAGCATATCTTTCCATACTACTAACAATTAATTGTTTAGCTTTATCATTAGCAGTTATTTTTGCTTTTTCCTCTTCATCTTTTATGTACTCAGCAATTTCTAATGACATATCTGATTCAACTTTAGCCATAATTAAATCATGTGCTTTTTCTTTACTAAGTCCTGATATTTTTTCTAATTGTTCAACTTCTTCTTTAAGAAGTTTATCCATCTTATCTTCTTTTTCTTGTAAATTTTGGGTTCTAACTAACAAATTATTTTCTTTTTCTTCTAAAGATAAATCTCTTTTTTGAAGCATTTCTTCTCTTTTGTCTAAGTTGTTTTCTCTTCCCATTAATCTATCTTCTGCTTCTTTAATTTCTTGCTTTCTTTCTTTTATCTCTTCATTAGTTTGTTGTTTTAATTTATATGATTCTTCTTTTAATTCTAAAAGGCTATCTCTTTTATGTTTTTCAGCCTCTTTTTTAGCATCTTCAATTAATTTATTAGCATTATTTTTAACACTTAAGCCTCTTAAATGATTAATCACTAAGACAGCTACAGCACCAACTATTATTCCAAGAAATAGAACTAAGACGGTAACGGCTCCATTACCCATAATCTTTCTCCATTTCTAATTAGTTAAATTTATAAAAATACACAATATAATTATAATTTATCTATAATTTAATTATAATCTTAAAATACTCTTTACGCAAGATAAAATTTTTCACGAAAAAAAGCCATTTAGGCTCTTCTTACTGTTTTCTTTATTATCTTTTTTCTATCTTTTTGTCTTTCACTTAATTTATAAACTATATCTACTAAATTTTCTTTGCTTGTATCATATTGATCAAAAACTGACATAATACTCATTATTTCATCATAAGTTACTTCATTTTCTAAATATAATTTATTACCTATCGCAGCACATACTTCTTCAAATGTAACAAAAGATTTATAATCAGAATTATATAATCTTTTTTCTGATTCATAGATTGTAGAATGCTGATTACCGTATGCAAACCATAAACTACCACCTAAACTCTTATATTCACTACATATATATGTTCCATCATCACTTTTATATTTTACATCTCCTTCATAAATAAATGGTGCTAGATTATATGGAGGATTATCATTTATCCCTCCATAAATTGCATAAATAATTTTACTCGGATCATATTTTTTAACATTTTTACTTTGTAATAATTTTTTACGACTTTCTAAAGCTTCAATTTCTTGATGGATTTTATCAAGATTCTCTAAACTTCCTAAAATTTTTTGAAATTTTTCAATTTGCTCTTTTAATAAAGTCAATTCTTTTCTTTTAGATGATGCTTCCTCACTTAATGCTTCTAAAGACTCATATTCTCTTAATAAAGTTTTCTTTTGATCAAGATTTTCGCTTAAAACTTGATTTTCTGAAAGCAACCAACTTCTCTGTTCAATTAAAGTTGGTAAATCATCCGCTATATCATATTTAGTTAACAACTCATTATATCTTTTTTTTAATTTAGAATAATTAAATAAATTCATTATTTATCATCTTCTTTCTTATTTAAGTGTTAATCTTCCATGTTTATAATCATTATTAAAATTAATATTTTCTAAGATTTTAGACAATGTTACATATTCATCTAATAAAAATGTATCCGTTGTTAAATGGTTATATGTTTCTTTTAACTTATTTAATACTTCCATAACTTCTTCGTAGGTTACTTCGTTTTCGAGATATAAAGGATTATTTAACATTTTACAAACTTCCTCAAATGATATCCAATCTCTTATTTCGGCAAAATAAACTTTTTTATTATCTGGTTGCACAACTTTACCACTTAACAAAGACACAAAATTTTGCTCTTTTAAAACAGCATGTAAACTACCACTTAAACTTTGATATTCGGATGCTGAAATTAAACCATGAATATAAGTAACTGGCCCATTATAGACAAAAGCATCTAATAAAAGGCCACTTGAACTTTTTCTATTATATAAAGCAAATATTAATTTACTAGTAGCAAATTTTTTGGTTTTTTCATCTTGTAACATTTTTTTACGTTTTTCTAATTCTTCAAGAGTTTCATAACTTCCTAGCATCTTTCGTAATCTTTCAATTTCTACTCCTAATGCTTCTAATTCGGCTTTTTTAGAATTAATACTTTGACTCAATTGCTCATTTTCTAAAGATAAGTTAGCCTTTTTTTCAATTAATGCTGGAATTTCATCAGCAATATCATACTTTGTTAATAATTCATTATACCTTCTTTTTAAATCAAAATAATTAAGAACACCCATAAATTATCACCTAACTTCTATTTCCTTTTTTTCATTCGTTCCTTTTGCTCCTTATTAGCACGTAAACTATAAACAATTTCCCTTAAACTTAATTTGTTTAAATCATAGCTAGCAATAATATTCATTATCTTTCTTACATCACTAATTGAAACACTGTTATTTCTAGGAATTTTTAAACCAATTATTTCTGCTAAATCAGAATACCTAATCCAATCAATAATATTTATATTAGTTTTATCTTTAACTATGTTGTCGTCATCATCCCTACTAAAATAATTATTAACATCGTCAAGATCTTTATATAATTTACTACCTATATATTTTAATTCAGTATGGGACCATTCAAATTGACCATTTAAATAATTGAAAGCCTTAACAGCAAATCTATTTTCACTGTTACCAGTATCTACAACTCCTATCATTAAATCTTCCGCATTATAATATATATCGACATTTTCTTTTTGACTAACTGCTATTTTAGCTTCATCTAATTTAGCTTCAAGTTCTTGAAGTTCTTGAAAAATTTTCCCTTTTCTTTTAACAAGTTCGTCAAGATCATTTAAAATATTATATTTAGTTAATAATTCACGATATTTTAAATCTAATTCTTCATATTCTTTTTTTAAAACTTCAAAATTATATTTGGTTTTTAAACTATTAAATAAATTGGCCATAACATTCCCCCCTCTTTGCGAATAGTTATTATAGCAAACATTTATTTAAAATGCAATAAAAATTGTAAAATAAAAGCTGATTAAAAAATGATAACCAAAATAACTTTTTAAAATAAAAAAATGTTGAAAAGCATAATGCTTCCAACACTAATTTATTAATAATTTAAAGTTCTTCCATATGTATGAACAATTGGGCATTTATCCCAACTTTTGAAATTTTCCGGTGTTAAAATGCCGTTTGATGATGACATTAAGTTACTTAAATCATCAATAGTTTTTTCTTGGTCTAAAACTTCATAAACAAGTTCTGTATCTGAACCTGTAATAACCACCATTTTACCTGTTACTATTTCAGTTTTAAAATATTTGCCACAAGTTCTAAATTTTCTTGCCTTAATTTTGGAAAGGGTTTTTGGATTCAACCATACTTTTGAAAGTTTGTTAAAATCTACATTTGGATTATATTTAAATTTAGAATATTTACTTTCTTTAACAGATTGACAGAATTTTTGAATTGCTTCTTCCATATCTTTACAAACAAGTTCTTGTAATTTTTCTTTTAATTCATCACTAAATTCACTTTTAACATTTTTTCCATTTGTTAATAAATGAATTGGTATTAAATGACCCATTGCTTGGTAGTTTTCAAAATTAGTAAAAGCTTTAGAAGAAACATTTACTATTTCATCTGGAATGTCATATTCTAAAATTGTGGCAACTTCATCAGTATAAAGACTATCAAAAAAATTTATACATTTAAAGCAAGACCAAGGTGAGTCAAAAAAGAACATATAATCTTCCGTTGATTCACTTTTCATTCCATAAGAATATACACCATAATATTGAACTTTGTGATCAGCAAAAGAAAGATAACCTAACCGATAAAGTAAATCTTCATTTGCTACCGTTACATATTCTTTTTCCATTATAGAACAATAAGAATTGGGAACAATTCTATATAATTTTGCCATAATTATCACTTCCTCCCTTAAAGTTAAAATTTATTATAAATGAGAAAAAATCAATTGTCAATAAGAATCTCTTTACTCATTTTTTGCCTAAAAAAAGTTCTTCCAAAAATTTCTGGAAGAACTCATTTAAATTATCGTTTTTTATTCTTTATCATTATTTTTTTGCTTTGGATTGGGAAAACCATAATGTTCATAAATTTTAGCTTCAATTTCATCAGCCATATCGGGATTTTCACGAAGCATTAATTTAACGTTTTCTCTTCCTTGGCCAATCTTTTCCCCATTATAAGCATACCACGCTCCACTTTTTTCAATAATGCCTATTTCACTCCCAATATCAACAAGTTCTCCTTCATGAGAAATACCTTCACCATACATAATATCAACACTTGCTGTTTTAAAAGGTGGGGCAACTTTATTTTTAACAACTTTAATATTTGTTTTATTACCAAATACTTGTTCTCCTTGTTTTAATTGTTCTCCTCTTCTAATATCCAACCTTATAGTTGAATAAAATTTCAAAGCTCGTCCACCTGGAGTAGTTTCAGGATTGCCAAACATTACTCCAACTTTTTCTCTTAATTGATTAATAAAAATAGCTGTTGTATTAGTTTTATTAAGAGTTCCCGATAGTTTTCTTAATGCTTGACTCATAAGTCTTGCTTGAAGACCAACATGACTATCTCCCATTTCCCCATCAATTTCAGCTTGGGGAACTAAAGCCGCAACAGAATCAATTACAACTAAATCAATTGCTTCACTTTTAACTAAAGCATCACATATTTCTAATGCTTGTTCTCCAGTATCTGGTTGACTTAATAAAAGCTCATTAATATCAACACCTAACTTTTTAGCATAAACTGGATCTAAAGCATGTTCAGCATCGATAAAAGCCGCTCTACCACCAGCTTTTTGGGCCTCAGCAATGGCATGAAGAGCAATAGTAGTTTTACCACTTGATTCAGGTCCAAATATTTCAATAATTCTTCCCTTTGGAAAACCACCTACTCCCAAAGCTATATCCAAATTTATAGAGCCACTACTTGTTACATCTATTTTTATATGTTCATCAGTGCCTAATTTCATTATTGCACCAGCTCCAAATTGTTTTTCTATATCTTTTAATACTTGTTCTAGTGCTTTATCTGTATTTTTTTCATCTTTCTTGCTCATTTTTTCTCCTTCACTCTCTGATAAATTCATTTTATCTTAGTTTTTTTTAAAAGTCAATACTAAAACGAACTTTTGTTTAATTTATTTTCAAAAAAATAATGAATTAATTTATTATTCATTATTTAAATCTACGTTTTCTACTTCGGATTTTTGTAATAGCTTTTAAACTATAAACAATTTCTTCCATATTTACTTTGCTTAAATCATAATTAGCAAACACACTTAAAGCTCCTTCAATATCTTTTGATGTTACACTTTTTCCCTTAGAAAATTTTTGACCAATTAATTCGGCTAAATAAATATAATCAATATATCCTTTAACATTTACATTAGTATAATCTGGCGCTATTGCCTTTTGAACGTTCAATGCTAATTTATTATTGGGATTATCAATATCTTTATAAATTTTATAATAGCTAAGAGTATCGTATGCACTATTATAATAAAGGCCTTTTTCAAAATAAGTAAAAACTCTAATACTATATCCATTATTTTTTACAATGCCAACAATTAAATTTTTAGCATCATAACGCATCATTTCTTCTTTTTTGCTAACCTTTATTCTAACATCATTTAATTCATCTTTAAGTTTTTGAAGTTCTTTAAAGACTTCATTCTTTTTAGTAACTAGTTCATCAAGATTATCTAAAATATCATATTTTGTTAATAATTCTCGGTACTTTAAATCTAATTCTTTATACTCTTTCCTTTTTTGTAAAATTTCTTCATCTAAACTAGATAATTCTTCATATCTTTCATTAGAATTCATAATTTTTCCTCACTTGCAATGAAATATTATAAAAGATATAACTAAATAATGCAAGTAATTATTTTAAACTTTCGTTATTTTTCTCAAGCTCGATAATTATTTCCTAGTAATTCAATATCTTTTGTTAAATATTTAATTCTTTCAATTATTCTTTTAGCTTTTAAAACATCTTCACTATCTTTTGTAATTGACAAAGTTTTTTCTAACTCATCAATTGTTAAATTCGAAGTAAAGAATGTTGGCATTTCATTATTCATTCTTGTTTGCAGAATAGTGCCAATAATCTCATCTCTACTCCATTCCGTTACTTTTTCAGCCCCAATATCATCTAAAACTAAAATATCCAAATTTTCTAAATAATTTATTTTATCCCCAATTTCATCAAAAGATTCTTTTAAATTTCTCAAAAGCTCGGGAACATAAACTATTTCTGCTGATATACCAAATTTATTTTTTAATTCATTTATTAACGCTGCTACAATAAAAGTTTTACCGGTTCCAAAATTACCATGCAAATACAATCCTTTACATGTTTTATAAGGATTATAATTATCATAGTATTCTTTAATCCATTTTATAAGTTCACTTCTATTTTTGGTGATTTTAATATCTTTCATTTTAGCATTAGCTAAAATATTATCTTTAGTTTTTTTACTTTTTTCTTCTTTTTTAGCTAATTTTTGATATTTGCATGGAATATAAGAAAATCTTAAATTTTCTTCATAAATTTCTGGAAAAAAAACATGTCCTTTTACTCTATTTTGGCATTCAAACAAGCCTTGACAATTTTGACAATTTTTTACTTCTTCCACTACATCTAATAATTTAATAGTATTATCTTTAGCATCTTCTTTACTTATTTTTAATTTTCTTACTAAAGCTTTATAATCCTCATCATTTAAGGCCGTGATAAACTCCTGATTTTGTTTTTCACTAACATTTTTCTTATCCACATTTATATTCATTATTTAAACTCCTTAAGTAAATCTTTTAGTTCTTCTTCTTCATCTTTAGTAAGCATCTCTTCATCAATTTTTTTATTAAACCAAACTGGTGGCTCTGCTAATTTTTTCTTTATTTCAGGAATTTTTTTACTCATTTTTTGATGTTCTTTTTCAGCAAATTCCATAGCTTCAGAAGCGGTTTTTAAACCAGCTCTTTTCCACTGAGCCGCAATAGTTTCAACATAACTACGACTTAAACTATTATTATTTTTTCTTAAAACATAATCAATTAAAACATTAACTACAGCTTGCGGAAGTTCAAGATCAATCATTAAACTTTCTAAAAGTCTTAAATCTCTAGCAGTAGGTTCAGCTCCA
Organism: uncultured Bacilli bacterium; assembly: GCA_947631365.1. Lineage (GTDB taxonomy): Bacteria > Bacillota_I > Bacilli_A > RF39 > UBA660 > SIG200. Next base: position 13,857 of record CANRLB010000013.1, read on the forward strand.
TGATACTTAAGTCTTAAAAAATCATAAGGAGAAGTATTTTCAAAAACAGCAATTATTCTTCCTCTTTTAGAATTATCACCCAATGGATTTTTTAAATATTCTGGTTGAGTCCGATAAACTAAAGTTGGTAAACTTCCCTTTTTAAACTGATAATCTTTTCTAGCTAATATTCTTAATCCATTTTTATCAATATTACCATATTCATTTAAGACACTTCTAATCATTTCTGTCATTTTCAAAGTATCAATATTATATATAAAAGATAAATTATTTATTAATTCTTTAGTTTTTTTATTAAAAGCTCTCTCATTAATTATGCCTTTGGGAATACTAGCCATTATTTCATCAAAATTAATTCTAGCATCCACACTAATATCTCCAGCCATCTTATCTCTTACTTCATCTTTTAAAGTAAATTTTGATGTATCATAAACTTCATCCAGCTTTTTAGTAATTTCCGTATATTCTTTTAAATCAATTTTAGGATATTTATACATAGATAGTAATTTATCATATTCTTTGCTACCAACATTACTATATAATACAACATTTAAAATCGGATGATTAAAAAATTCGGATGGACTAAGTGGTGAATATAATTCATAAATATAATCATTAACATTGCCACTTTTAACATAAGTTTTAAGTAAACCAAAAGATTCTAAAGACTCTCTTGCTATTTTAATATTTCCTATCCCACTTTTTAGGGAAACCATTAAATGATGATGATTTAAATCAACACTCATTAAATTTCCAACACCTAAATCATTCCATAAAGTAAAGTATAAAGACACAGCCAAAGAACCAATCAAAGGAGCATAAAGATTGATGATAATGGATTTATCAGTATCTGATAAAATACTTTTATTTATAACAATATATCGATCTGCAGGAAGTAGTGTATAATCCATTATTATCACCTAAGCCTTTCAAACTCTATTATAAAGGAAAGTATATTTAGAAACAAGATTTATTTTTAATATACCATTATTTTGTCCTTTTATATCCTCTAATTTCTTTCATTAAATCCTCATAAATATAGTGAATACATAAATTCTTTTTACTATAATCTAATTTAGCATATTCTTTAGGATAAATATTATTATCTATAAAATCTTCTATTTTATATTCTATTTCTTCGCCATTATTTAAAAGAATTTTAATAGTTTGTAATTTAAATTTCATAATGCTATTTCTTTCGATTAAAGGATAACCTTTTAATATTTCTTGTAAATATTCTTCGCCATTTTCTAATAAGGCATCTTCTTTAATAATTATCGTCTGTAAATCTTTGGTATTAAAAACATTATCATCTATTTCTTTAATCGTAGTAGGAAGTATTAAACTCTCAAATTCTTGATCAAAAAAAGCATTATCCTTTATGGCCTCTAAACCTTCATTTAAATAAACTTCTTTAAAAGGTATATTAATATGCCAATTTATTCTTTTTAAACTTTTAGGAGTCCACATAGATTTACCATAAGCATTTTCTTTAAAATATTCTACCAATTTACTATCTCGATAATTTACATTCATATTATTTATTTCAGTTATACCTTCGGGAAGACAAAAGCCACAAATATCATTTTTTATATAATATTTATAATATAAATAATAAAACTCGGCTAAATCATCAGGAATATTAATTATATCATCTTTATGCTTAAATTTTATGCTTCCTTTATAAACCTTAAAATATTTAAATAATAATGCACTTTCTAAAGTAAAAAGATTTTTATCATAAGTAAAAGCTCCTCTTTCATTAAGACCTTCATCAGAAATAATTAAATCAGTTGATGAGGCAATATTATTAAATAAATGGTTAAGTTCACTTTCTTGAACCGTAAATAAATTGGTTAATTTGTTGAGATATTCCTACTTTGTTTTTACAAGTTTTCCACGCAAAGAATCACTCACAAGGGCACTTAAGAAGTTAAATAAAAAATAATCATTTAAAACTTCTTCGCATTTATAATCACCCTTTTCTGTAGTAAATATATGTCTAAAAATTTTGAATACTTTATTATATTCTTCATAACTTAAAGCTTCTAAGTTAGGAAGAATTGTTTTTAACAATTCATCAATTTGTAAATAAATAACTTTTTTATAGTAGGCTTTTTCTTCTTCATCTTCTATCTTATCGTAAAAAATTTCACTTAAACCATTTTCGCTTAATTTTAAAGTTAAATATTTTAAGTTATATAAGTTTTCAAAATCATCATTAGTAAGAACCATATTTGCTATTTTAGATAAATATTTTTTCTTTATATTTTACCGGTACCCTACTTTTATCAAAATCGTAAGGAATACGATCACTATTTTTAAATTCTTCTATTAAAATATTTATTTGTCTTAAAAGTTCTTCTTTATTCTCATAAACATAATCAGCTTTCTCTAATTTAAGAAAGCGATTATCTAGTACTTCTTTCTTTTGTTTGTATTTATCATAATTATTATTAATAAATTCATCTAAAGTTTTTTCTAGATTAATAACATTATTTAATATTTTTTCTGATTTATCAATAACATCAACATCATTTTTTATATAATCATCTTTAAAAAGCGAATTATCAAATGATATTTTAGTTGTCTCATCAGATATATTAATTTTAAAAATCTGAAACATTGCTTTTAAACTATTAAATCTTTTTAATAATGTATTATAAAATTTATTAAAAATAAGAATGTAAAAACTTGGAAATACATCGTTATTATATTCATCTTTATTAAACGGTATAATAGATATATTTATATCCATATCTAAATCATCATAATGAAAAATAATATTTCGCAAATCTGAATAAGTAATACCATTTTTTTCAGAAAAATTACTCATAAGCATTTCATCACCCAAAGTAATGAATTTAGATGGAGTAATGTTATTAAAAGTTATTAATTTTAATGTTTTAAAATTAAAAGCAAATCTATCAATATATTCGATAGTGCTTGGAATAGTTATACCATAAAATTCTTGATCATAAAAAGCTTTACTTGTTATTTTTTTTAAACCTTCATTTAAAATAACACCAGCGGTTTGACAGTCTTCAGAAAATAGTTGATACTGAACCTTTTCTAGGCTGCTTGGTAAGTAAACAACTTTACCATTAGAGTTTATATCAATTTTATGTAATAATTCACCAATTTTTGGTTCATTATAAAATATACTTCTATTAATTTTTTTAATGCCTTCTGGTAAATAATATATGGCATTATTTTTTGGCACTTTAGTAAGATATAATTCATAAAAGTCATTATATAAATCTTGTAGAACATCGGTTTTTTCCATTAATGTAGATTTATCAACTAATAACTTTAAAGGCAAAAAGTCTTTAAAAAAGAAACATGTTTTAATAGGGATAACATTATTTAAGATGAAAACACCTTTAAAGAAAGTATCAGTAATATAATCTTTTAATTTAATTTTATAATTATCATAAAAGTTAGATAATTCACCTTTATCTATTGCTAATAATAAATTTAATAAATACTTATTTTCTAATATTTCTTCATAATTTATTTCGTTATTGCCATATTGTAAACCTTCAATTAACAAAGAACATGCCTTTTCTACATCACCTTTAAATAATTCATTAAAATATTCATTTCTTCCTAGTATTATGTTTTGAACCATACTGAATATGATATTTTCGTAATATTTTATTTCTAATTTGTCGGTATTTTCATCAACAAATGGTTCAATTATTGTATCTTTACTTATGGTTAGGGCACCAAATTTTAAATTATAAATATTTGTTAAATCACTTTCATCTATAACTATGTTTCCATATTCTTGGTATTCTTTATATTCATAAAATACTAGATATTTTCTTTCAATTTCTTCTATTCTTTTTAATATTTCATCTTTATGTTCTATATCAAAAGGTATTTCTAGTATTTCATTTATTTCTTCATTTTTACTTTCATCAGTTATTTCAACTTTATGAATATATGTATATTCTTCTATATTCTTTTCTACTAAAGCAAGGTCTTTAAGTATATATTTAATATCTGTTCTAATATTA
>CANRLB010000014.1 GCA_947631365.1 uncultured Bacilli bacterium
TTTTGCCTTAAAAAATTATAATTATTATTTGTTGTCAAGGTTCAAGATGAACGAGCTTACGCTCGACCTTGACAACATTTTTCTGTATTAAAAGCATTGCAATACTTAATGTCATTTTATTATGTTTCTCTGAATTTTACTTTTTCAATTAATAATTTTTAAATTTTTTTAGATTTTTTGTTGACAAAATGTTTCCACTGGTGTAAAATACCGAAACGGATTAGAGGGAGATTATTTATGGAAAATTTAAAAAAATTATGGAATTTTATTCAAAATAGTGATACTTTCAAGAAATTAACGAGTTTTGGGTTAGCTTTGTTAACTATTATTAATTGTGTATCAATATCTGCTAAAGCAAAAGAAGAAAATGATTCTTATATAGAAGAAAGTTATGAAACAACTGATGAAGATTTAACAAATACTAATGAAGAAGCAACAGATACAATTGAAGAAAATAAGGAATTGATATCTTATGATAAAATAAGAATTAATAGACAAGATATTTATGGTAAAGATGATTTATTTTCAATGCTTTCTAAAATTGTTGCCTTTTCAATGAAAATTAATGAGATTTATAATGAACATTTTGCCCCAAGAGAATTAACATTAATGGAAAAAGAAAAAATTGTAAGATATTTATTTGATGTGGAAGATGAAACTAAATGGAAAGAACTTGTTTGTGTAATTTTCGTAGAAGGAGGGTGCAATAACCCTGATGAATCTTATAATGTTACTTCAACAGGACTACTTAGAATCACAACTAATTTATGGGTTAAATCATTAAGAACTAATGAATTATATAAAACATTTACTAATGGTCAATTTACAGCTTATAAAAACACTGCTTGTGGTTATTATACTTTATTTAATTTAAGTTTGGATGATCTTCGAAAATATCCAGCTTATGAAGGTATTATAAATTGTTTATTCTCTGAAGTTCCAAGTCATGACTATAGTGAATTTAGATCAAAAGGAAGCAAAGTAGGTACGCAATTATGTGCTGGTGGAAATAAATATCTTCATAAGGTATCTCAAGATGATTTCATTCCTTTTGAAGATAGACCACAATATCAAAAGATTGATGAAATAATGCATGATCCAAGTAATGAATTATTTTCATTATTAATTGTTGTTGAATCTGGAAAAATGCCAATTTTAGATTATTATATTGAACAACAAAATGCTTTGATTGAAGCAGAAAAAGAAGAAAGTAGAGAAGCCATTCTAAAAAAAGCTTTAAAAAACAAACAAATTTATTTTAAATTTTAATTTAAAGTACTTATTAGAAAATAATAAGTGCTTTTTTATTAACCAAAATAAATAACTTTTAATATACTATAATTGTAAGGAGTGTTTATGTGAAAAGAAATATTTTGTATTCTTTATTAGGAATAATACTTGTTATTTTAATAGGTTTATTAATAGGGTTATTTATTAATAAAAATAAAGCAACTGATAATTTAACAAAAGTTAAAGTAGCAGAAGTTACTCATAGTATTTTTTATGCTCCCTTTTATGTTGCTATAGAACAAGGATATTTTAAAGAAGAGGGTATAGAAATTGATTTATCACTTGTAAGTGGTAGTGATAATGTTGCAGCTTCTGTTTTATCAAATGATACGGAAATTGGTTTAGCTGGTCCTGAATCAGCAACTTATGTTTATTTAGGTAAAGAAAAAGATTATTTACAAGTTTTTGCTGGTTTAACTAAAAGAGATGGACAATTCATATTATCAAGAAATACTAAAGATTTTAAATGGACAGATTTAATTGGAAAAGAAATATTAATTGGAAGAAGTACGGGAATGCCAGGATTGAGTTTTTTTAGAGCTTTAGATAATGAAGGTATAAAAAGAAGTGATGTTAAAATAAATACATCAATTGAATTTGCTGAGTTATCAGGGGCTTATCTTGCTGGTGAAGGCGATTATGTTAATTTATTTGAACCACTTGCTTCTAAGTTAGAACAAAATGGCAGTGGTTATGTTGTTACTAGTGTTGGTGCATCATCAGATCCTTTTCCTTATACAGCATTCTATGCTCGCAAAAGTTATATTCAAAATAATAAAGATTTATTAGTTAAATTTACTCATGCTATTAAAAAAGGAATGGATTTTACATTTGAAAATGATAGTCGAAAAGTTGCTGAAGCCATTAAAAATGAGTTTAGTGATACAAGTGTTGAAGACTTAGAAATTATGATTGAAAGATATCGTACTTCAGATGTTTGGTTAACAAGCCCATTTGTTGAAGAAGAGTTTTTTAATACTTTAATTAACTTATTAGAGGAAAATGATTTAATAAAAGAAAAAGTTTACTATAAAGATTTGGTAAATAATATGTATGAATAATTTATTAGAAATAAATAATATTAGTAAAAATTATCATACTAAAAATGGTGAAATTGAAGCAATAAAAAATATTAGTTTTAAAATAAAAAAAGGAGAAATAATTTCTATTGTTGGCCCTAGTGGATGTGGTAAATCAACTTTGTTATCAATAATATCAGAACTTGATCATGATTATTTTGGTAAAATAATAAAAGATAACAATTTAAAAATTGCTTATATGTTACAAAGTGATGCTCTTCTTCCTTGGTTAACAATTTATGAAAATGCTATTTTAGGTTTAAAAATTAAAAAAAGATTAGATAATGAGACTTTAGATTATGTTAATTATTTATTTGACTTTTATAATTTAAGTGAATTTAAGGAAAGTTATCCCAAAAACTTATCTGGGGGAATGAGGCAAAGAGTAGCATTAATTAGAACGCTAGCTTTAAAACCCGATTTACTTTTATTAGATGAGCCATTTAGTGCTCTAGATCAACAATCAAGATTACTTATTAGTGATGATGTTTATAAAATAGTTAAAAAAGAAAAGAAAACAGTAATATTAGTAACTCATAATATTGAAGAAGCTGTTTCTTTTTCTGATAGAGTAATTGTTTTATCAAAAAGACCATCGCAAATTAAAAATATAATTAATATTAATTTTACTAATCAAGAATCTATTTATGAAAGAAGAAAAGAAAAATATTATCATCAATATTTTGATACTATTTGGAAGGATTTAGATATTAATGAGTCTTGATCAAAAAAAATATCTTCATAAATTACACATGAATAAAATTAAAGTTATAATTTGTCAAATATTTCTTATTGTTTCTTTTCTTTTTCTTTGGGAATATTTAGTAAATAAAGGAATTATTAGTTCATTTATTTATTCTAGTCCCTCAAGAGTAATTAAGACAATTAAAGAACTTATCGAAAGTCATAATTTTTTTAATCATATTTATATTACTTTAAAAGAAGTGTTTATATCTTTTACTTTAGGAATATCTTTAGGATTTATTATTGCTCTTATTTTATATGAATTTAAATTCTTAGCTAAAGTAATAGATCCTTTTTTAACAATGCTTAATTCTCTTCCTAAAGTAGCTTTAGGTCCCCTTATTATAATTGCTTGTGGGGCCAATATTAAAAGTATTATTTTAATGGCTTTATTAATTAATTTAATCGTTAGTATTATTACTATTTATAATGGTTTTTTAGGTACTGATGAATATATATTAAAATTATTTAAAACACTAGGAGCTTCTCGATTCCAAATTTTAACTAAACTGGTTATTCCTAGTAGTTATCAAACAATTATTGCTTCATTTAAACTAGGAATTGCCCAAACTTTAATTGGGGTTATTATGGGTGAATTCTTAGTTAGTAAGGAAGGAATAGGTTACTTAATTGTTTATGGTAAACAAGTATTTAATTTAAATTATGTTATGACAGGTATTATTCTTTTAGGTATAATTTCTTACATTTTATATAAATTAATAATTATTCTGGAGAATAAATTATTAAAACATTTATAAGAGTTTAATTCTTTATAAAAACTGTTAAAAATTATTAACAGTTTTTTATATTTATGATAATATATTTAAAGTGATTTATATGAATTTTCAAGAGCTTATTAAAAATATTTGTGAAGAAGAAAAAATTAATTATAAACTAATTTCTGATGATTGGTGTTTTGTTATAGAAAAAGAAGGAATTACAAAATATATTATTGGTCGTTCATTTTCTTTAAATGATCAAGCAATTAGTCATATTATTGATGATAAATATGCTTTATATGAATTATGTAAATTATATAATTTACCAATTATTGAATATCATATTTTATTTAATCCAGAGACTAAAGAAGGTTTTAATACTCTTAATCTAGCTCATGAATATTTTGAAAAATTTAATAAAAATGTTGTTATTAAACCTAACATTGGAAGCGAGGGAGATAATGTATATCATATAACTAAAATAGAAGAATTAGATTATTATTTGCATCAACTATTTTTAGATAAATACGCTGTATGTATTTGTCCCTACTATGAAATTAAAAATGAATATCGCTTAGTTGTTTTAGATGGAGTAGTTAAATTAGTATTTAAAAAAGAAAGATTATTTGTAATTGGGGATGGACATAAAAGTAAAAAAGAATTATTAATGTTAAAAAATCCTAATTATTTTCAAAATATTATTCTTGATAGTAGTTATGAGGAAATTTTACCTAAGGGGGAAAAATTTATTTATGATTGGCATTTTAATTTAAGTAAAGGAGCTACTGCTTCACTTGTTAGTGATAAAAAATTAAAAAACAAATTAGAAAATATAGCTATTAGGGCAACTAAAAAAATAGGAGCTACTTTTGTTACTGTCGATATAATAGATTGTCATGATAAATTATATCTTATGGAAATTAATAGTAAAGTATGTATTAATAAAGTATGTAATTTTATCGATAAAGATTATAAAATTGCGAAAAATATTTATAAAGAAGCAATTTTAAAAATGTTTGAAAATAATTGATTTAATAACTTTCTTATGATAAACTTATATTTAGTCATTTAGCCCGTTGGTGAAGTGGCTTAACACACTACGTTCTCAGCGTAGCATTCACGGGTTCGAACCCCGTACGGGTTACCAAAAAAATTACCATCATTTTGATGGTTTTTTTAAAATTATCATTTGTCAAAAATTTTTGATAGAAATTATACTATAATTTTTATAAAATGACATTAGGTGGAAATATGAATGTTGGAAATAAAATAACTAATTTAAGAAAAGAAAATAATTTAACGCAAGAAGATTTAGCTGAAATTTTAAATGTTTCAAGACAAACGATTTCTAATTGGGAAAATGGTAAAAGTTATCCTGATATTGCTACTTTAATTTTAATTAGTGATCAATTTAAAATTTCTTTAGATGATTTATTAAAAGATCAAAAAATGGTTAAAGTAATTGATAAAATGATTAAAAGAAATACTACTTTAAAATTTACTTGTTTTATTATCTTTCTTATAACTATTATTTTTACTGTTTCAGTATATGTTGCTAAAAAAGTTAGTCCTTATTCTAAAAATAATTATGTTTTTTCATCTTCATTAACTCTTGATGACGTAGTAGGTGATGATGGCCTTATTATGTCTATTAGAAGTGATAGATTATTTCATCAATGTATAACTCCTTATTTAGAAATTTATAATAATGGAACTTATAAATTATATGATACTCATATTCAAATTATTAGTAAAGAGCATACATATGCACTTACTAATATAATTTGGGATAACCCTAAAATAGGCATATATAATGATAATATTTTAAATATTTTAAAAAATATTAAAGAAAGAAGTAGTGATGAATATATAATTTTTCTTGGTAATCATGAAAAGTCGTATAATACTGATTTAGATAATCAAGAATTAATAAATTTTTTAAATAAATATAACATTGATTTAAATAAATGTGCTGATTATATAAATGTTGAATATCAAAATGGGATGTATCATTTAATAGATAATATTTATTCAACTGAACCAGATCCCCAATTTATGCATGAAGGAGAATTATTATCAATTGTTAGTTTTTTAAAAAATTCTAATTGTACATATGAATGTTTATTTAATTATGAAAAACCACTTGAAGTAAAAGATAATATAAAAATATATAGTTATGATGTCTTAGATGATAAATATTATTTAGTAAAGTGTGGTAATATTTATTTAGGCAAAGAAAAAGAAGAATTAATTAAAAAATGTGATATAAATTAAAAAAGCAGTTGCTATTTTTTAGCATCTGCCTTTTTTCTAAGTTCTGTATTCAAAATAACTTTTCTAAGTCTAATAAAGTTTGGTGTAACTTCCACAAGTTCATCTTGGTTAATATAATCAAGAGCATACTCTAAAGTTATTGGCCTTGGCCTTTTTAAGACAACTGTTTTATCTGAGAAAGCCGCTCTCGTATTAGTAAGTTCTTTTCCTTTAACAATATTAATGGCTAAATCATTATCACGATTACATTCACCAACAATCATACCTTCATATACATCAGTATTTGGTTCAATAAACATAATTCCCCGATCTTCAAGTTGGCCAATACCATAAGCTGTTGATTTACCAGTTTCACTTGAAACTAAAACTCCTAATTTTCTTTCGCCTAAATCAACATTAACGGTTGGTTCATAATCTTTAAAAGAATGGTTCATAATTCCATAACCTTTAGTTAAGGTCATAAAGTTTGTAGCAAACCCAATTAAACCTCGTGATGGAATAGTATAAGTTATTCTTGTCATACTACCAATATGAGTCATATCTCCCATAATGGCTCCTCTGGTTGATAATTCTTCAATAACACCGCCCATATATTCATCATCAACTTCAATTTGTAAATCTTCATATGGTTCACATTTAACACCATTTATTTCTTTAATAATAACTTTAGGTTTAGATACTTGAAGTTCAAAACCTTCTCTTCGCATATTTTCAATCAATATAGATAAATGTAATTCACCACGTCCAGAAACTAAGAAGTTTTCAGAATCTAGTTGCTCAACTTTTAAACTAACATCTTTTTGGGTTTCTCTAATTAATCTTTCTTCAATCTTTCTCGATGTTAAAAGTTTACCATCTTTTCCTGAAAAAGGCGATGTATTAACCCCAAAAGTCATTTGTAATGTTGGTTCATCAATATGAATAATTGGTAAACGTTCATGATTATTAACACTAGTGATTGTTTCACCAACAGAAATATCTTCTAAACCAGCAATTGCACATATATCACCAGCTTCAACCTCTTCAACTTCAACTTTAGCTAAAGCGGTAAAACCAAATAATTTTTGAATTCTAAATTGTTTTTCTGTTCCATCTAATCTAAGACAATTAACCATTTGACCAACTTTAATTTTACCATTAAATACCCGTCCAATAGCAATCCTTCCAACATAATCATTATAATCAAGTAAAGCAGGTTGAAATTGTAAATCTTTATTTACATCACCATCTGGAGCTTTAATTTCATTAACAATTAAATCAAGAACACATTTAAATGATTTTTCTTGAGTAGCTAAATCTGGTGATAGACTAGATGTGCCATTTAAAGCTGAAGTATAAGCAACTTTAAAATCAAGTTGTTCATCGGAAGCTCCTAAGTCTAAAAATAAACCTAATACTTCATCAACAACTTCTTTAATTCTAGCGGTTGGTTTATCAACTTTATTAATTACAACAATTGGTTTAACACCTGCATCAATAGCTTTTTTTAAAACAAATCTGGTTTGAGGCATTGGTCCTTCATAAGCATCAACTACTAAAATAACTCCATCAACCATTTTCATTATTCTTTCAACTTCACCACCAAAATCAGCATGTCCTGGTGTATCTAAAATATTAATTTTAATATTATTATAAATAATTGATGTAGTTTTGGCTAAAATAGTAATACCACGTTCTTTTTCAATTTGGTTAGAATCCATTGAAAAATTCGAAGCATCTTGATTTTCTCTAAAGGTACCTACATATTTTAATATTTCATCAACCAAAGCCGTCTTACCATGGTCAACGTGTGCAATAATTGCGACATTTCTTATTTCCATAAAAATCACCCACAACCATTGTATTATAGCATTATTTATTTATAAAAGTAAATATTTTCTGTATCATAAATACCAAAATTGATTATTTTGGTATTGTAGATAAAAAAATTATGTGATAAACTTAAAATAAGGTGACATAGATGATATCAAATGAAAGGCCAAAAACTAATAAAAAGTTAATAGTGATTTCAGTAATTGTATTAACAATATTGACTCTGAATGTTTCATATTCAGCTTTTTTCGATGTTAAAACGCAAACAGGAGTTAATACTTTTACGGCTGGTAATTTAGATGTGACAGTTACTCAAAATAATACTGTTAATGGGAGTTTAGTTCCAACGCCAGATAATGAATTGCCTTCGGCAGAAACTAATCCAAATCTATCATCATCAGAAAAAAGTGATTGGAAATATTCTAAAATTACTATTCAAAATACTGGTAATTTAGCTGCTGATTTTATGGTTACGATTTCTTTTGATACTACTGTTAGCGATGCTGAAAGAGTAAATTTACAATATTTAAATGTGGGAATATATGACGAGGGAGAAAATAAATGGTTAAAATTTGGCTCCGATAAATATTATGCTAGTTTATCGAGTCTAAACCCATTAAGTAGTAACCCAAGTGCAATTCCTATAATAAGGAATAAGATGCTTGCGGCATCTAATGCAAGTAAGACTTATAGAATTTATATATGGCTTTCTCAAAATACACCTGTAACTGAAATAAATAAAAAAATTAATTTGAAAATAAATGTTAGAAGTACAACAGTTGAAGGCCAAAATAGTAATAATGGTCAACAAGATGTTACTGTTAAAAATAATGCGTAAGGTGGAGTTTTAAATGGAAATGCAAGAAGAAAATCTAGAATTAAAAAAGAAAAAATTATTAGCGATTGTTATCTTAATAATAATCATGTTATTAACTTTATTATTAATGATTTCAACTTTTACTTTTGATTTATTTGGCAGGGAATCAGGATTTAAATCAGGATATTTAATTAATATTTCATATGGTAATGATAAACATACGCCAAGATTTAACTTAGACTTGGATAATGATGGCAATCCAGATTTTAACTTTATAAATTTTGATATTGATCGTGATGGCGAATGCGATTTAAACTGTGACGTTAATAATGATAATTATCCAGACTATAACATTGATTTAGATGGTGATGGGATAGCGGATTTAAATATATTAGATAAAACTGATGATAATAAAAATCCTGATATTAATATTGATATTAATGGCGATGGTTATCCAGATATTAATATCGATATTGATGGTGATGGGGATGCTGATATTAATGTTGATACTAGTGATGATAAAACTTTTGGCTTACATACAGATGGTAACTATGATGATGAACCAGATATCTATGCTGATACTGATGGAGCAGCTGATAAGAATTTACTAAATCAAGATAAAGATAATGATGGTAACTGTGATTTAAACTGTGATGTTAATGGTGATAACTATCCAGATTATAATATCGATATTGATGGTGATGGTAAACCAGATATTAATTTAGATGATGATAAAAAAAGACCAGTTTTAGATTTAGATATTGATAAAGATGGTAAACCAGATGTTAATGTTGATACTGATGGTGATGGAATTGCTGATAAAAATTTAATTGATCAAGATGTTGATAACGATGGTAAATGTGATTTAAACTGTGATGTTAATGGCGATAAATATCCAGATTATAATATTGATATTGATGGTGATGGGTATGCAGATTTAAATATTGATACTAACAAAAATAAAGAACCTGATGTTAATATTGATTTAAACCATGATGGTAGACCAGATATTAATGTAGATGTTAATGGTGATAATGTTCCAGATTTTAATATTGATAATAATGTAGATCCTAATAAAGAAATCGAAATTGATACTAATGGTGATGGAGAAGACGATATACATGCTGAAACTGATGGAATACCTGATCGTAATATTTTAAATTATGATCATAATCTTGATGGTAAATGTGATTTAAACTGTGATGTTAATGGTGACCATAAACCAGATATTAATATTGATGTTAATAATGATAAAAAATGTGATGTTAACTGTGATGTTAATGATGATAATCATCCTGATTATAATATCGATACTAATGGTGATAAAGTTCCAGATATTAACATTGATACTAATAATAATCAAAAACCAGATTTAAATGTTGATATTAATGGTGATAAAGTTCCAGATATAAATGTTGATATTAATAATGATGGAGAACCAGATATTAATATTGATGATCCAAATGAAGGCAATATCAAAATTGATACTGATGGTGATGGAAAAAATGATATTGAAGCTGAAACGGATGGTAAAGCAGATAAAAATGTAGTAAATCAAGATATTAATAATGATGGTAAGTGTGATTTTAACTGCGATATTAATAATGATAATTATCCTGATTATAATATTGACACCGATAATAATCAAAAATGTGATTTAAACTGTGATACGGATAATAATCAAAAACCAGATTTAAATATCGATACTGATGGTGATGGTAAGTGCGATTTAAACTGTGATACCAATAATGATAATAATTGTGATTTAAATTGTGATCTCAATGGTAAAAATAACCGTACACCAGTTGATACTAATGGTGATGGTAAAGGCGATATAGATGCTGAAACAGATGGAAAGCCAGATTTAAATATTGATACCGATGGTGATAATCGTTGCGATTTAAATTGTGATGATAATGGCGATAAGAAATGTGATACTTATTGTGATACTGATGGAGATGGCAAGTGTGATTACAATTGCTCACCAAATTGTGAAGATAATTGTGACACTAATGGTGATGGTAAGTGTGATTACAATTGTCAAGATAATGATGGTAATTGTAAGTACAACTGTGATATTAACAATGATAAAAAATGTGATTATAATTGTGATATAAATGGCGATAGTAAACCAGATTTAAATATTGATGTTAATAATGATAAAAATCCGGATATTAATATTGATACTAATGATGATAAAAAATGTGATTTAAACTGTGATACTAATAATAATTTAAAACCTGATTTAAATATCGATACTAATGGTGATAAAAAATGTGATATTAACTGTGATACTAATGGTGATGGTAAGCCAGATATTAATATTGATACTTCTAAAGATAAAGAAACAGGAATCGATACCGATAATGATGGTGATGAAGATGTTAAAGCTGAAACAGATGGAAAACCAGATTTAAACATTGATAAAAATGGCGATGGTAAATGTGATGAGTATTGTGATAATGATGGTGATGGTAAATGTGATACAAAATGTGGCTATGAAGCAGACCCAACTCCTGAAGTTAATGCTTTAATCACGTTCAATAACTCCGGCAATTTAAATTTTACGGTTTCCGCTGCTGATATGTCTATAAATAAAATTCCTGCTGATAAAGATTATTACGATATAAATAGTGATGTTAAAAAAACAACAATTAGTTTAAAATCTAATAATGGTTCTGCCTTATGTACTTATAAAGTTAAATATAGTACTCAATCTAATAATTTTACTAATGAATACACGGTTGGCCCTGAAAAAAAAGAGCCTTTACCAGATCAATTAATGCTTAAGCTAGTTGGTTATAATAATAAGGGTGATAAAGAGTCATATCTAATTGATGTTCTTAACAATAATACATATACTATTCAATCAATTCCAATAATTAATAAAGCCGGTGAGAAAGAAACCGAACATACATGGGATATTTCATTAGTATTTAGAAATTATAAAAAATATAATCAAAATAACAATTCTGATAAAACTATAACTGGTAAAGTAGAATTTGAAGTTGTTGATTGTGTTAGGCCTTAAAGATAGTAAATTTACTATCTTTTTTTATATAAAAATGATAGAATTATTTTGGTGATCAATTATGCTTATGGGAATAATTTTATGTTTCTTAACGGGGTTATTTTTTTTAATAGGTATTTTCTTTTTAAATAATATTAAAAATAAAGATAAAATTTCTTTATTTACAACTTCACTTGCATTTATTGTTATGCTTGGTTTATTAATTTTTGATTTATTACCTGAAATTATTGAAAATAAAAATATTTATTTAATTATTCCTTTAGCAATGGGCTTTTTCATTTTAGTTATTCTAGATAAATTAATTCCGCATCATCACCATCATCACGAAGAAATTAACGATGATAAAATAGATCATATAGAACATTTAAACCATATTGGAGTTATAACTATTATTGCTTTAATAATTCATAATTTACTCGAAGGATTAACTTTATATAGTGTTACTTTAAATAGTCTATCAAGTGGTATATTAATGATGCTAAGTATTTCTCTTCATAATATTCCTTTAGGACTCCAAATAGGTAATTCTTTAAAGATTAAAAAAAATAATATTTTATTAATTGGTTTACTTGTAATTAGTTCTCTTGTAGGAGCTTTAATCGTAATTACATATGGTACTTTAAGTAGTACTTTAGAAAGTGTTTTATTATCTTTAACATTTGGCATGCTTTCATATATCTTAATTTTTGAATTATTTAGTGAAATTAAAGTTTCTTTAAAGAAAAAAAGCTGTATCTATGGTATAATTGTAGGTGTAATAGTCTTAATTATTACATTATTAATAAAGTAGTGGGTGATTAAATGAAAAAGGTTTTAGTAACTGGGGCATCTGGTTCGATTGGCATAAATGTTTTAAAATATCTTCTTAGCGAAGGAAAATATGAAATAACAGCCTTAGATTTAAAAAATAAAAAAGTAATTAAAAGATTAAAAAAATATCAAAATAGAATTAATATTATTTATGGCGATATTAATGATCAAATATTAGTTAATGCTCTAGTTAAAAATCAAGATTATATTATTCATTTAGCTAGTGTTATGCCTCCTTGGGTTGAATTATTTAAAAGTGTTGGAGAAATCGTCGAATATGAGGGAACCGAAAATATTATTAACGCCATAAATAACTTTAATAAAAAATGTCATTTAATTTATGCTTCAACAACTTCTTTATATGATAATTCTTTAGGGGCTAATACAAAAGAATCAATTAAAGAAAATAATTTGACAAACTTTAGCTTTTATAAATATAAAACTGAAAACTTAATAAAAGAAAAATTAAATCATTATACTATTTTAAGAGTACCTTTAGTATTAAGTGATTTAAAAAAAGATCCTTTTATTTATAATTTAAAAAATAATTTATATATTGAAGTTACAACATCTCTTGATTCAGCTTATGCCTTTGTAAAATGTCTAAATTATGAAAAAGATATAAATAAGAAAACATTTAATATTGGAATGGGTTCTAAAGGCAGATGTCGTTATAATGATATATTAAATAATATTTTAAAAAATTATGGAATAAGTTTTAAATATTTTTTATCTCGTCTTTTTTTACCTAAAAATTATTTGAGTCCTATTCTTACAGATAGTGATGAATTAGAAGAAATTATTCATTATCGAAGTGATTCATTAATAAAGTATTATAAGAGATTAAAAAATAAAAGTAATAAAAGAATAATTCAAAAAATATTTGGTAAATTAATAATATTTTTAAAAAGAGGGTAATAAATATGAATGGACTAGTACTTGCTGGTGGAGGAGTTAAAGGTTCTTATCAAATCGGGGCTTATTTAGCATTTAAGTCTTGTGGTATCAAAATAGATGGGGTTGTCGGAACTTCAATCGGTTCTTTTAATGCGGCTTTAATTGTCAGTGGAATGGAAAAAGAATTATATGAATTTTGGAAGAATGTTGATGTAGGAGCTCTTTTAAATTTTGATTCTAAATATATTAAAAGTGTTAATGATGAAAATAAATTTAAAGAACTTATATATGGAATTGAAGAACTTACAATTATTGTTAAAAATAAAGGAATTGATAATAACAATTTAAGAAATATTTTAGATAGTATGATTGATGAAGACAAGATTAGAAAAAGTAAAATGGATTATGGCCTTGTTACAGTAAGAGTAAATGATTTAAAACCACTTTATTTATTTAAAGAAGATATGAAAAAAGGCAAAATACCTGAATATATTTTAGCAAGTTGTAATTTACCAGTTTTTAAAGTTCAAAAACTCATTGATGATAAATATTATATTGATGGGGGATTTTATGATAATAACCCCATTAATATGTTAATAGATAAAGGATATAAAAAAATCTATTCTATAGAAGTTCAAGGAATAGGGTTTGCTAAAAAAATTAAAGATAAAAGTAAAGTTGTTAGAATTATACCTTCAAGATTTTTAGGAAGTACTTTAAATGTTAATAAAAGTAAGATTAATGAAAATATAAAAATAGGTTATTATGATACTTTAAAAGTATTAAAAAAATATGATGGTTATAATTTTATCTTTAAAAATAGTAGGAATTTGTTGTATAATACTCTCATCCGGCAGATAGATAAAGATTTACTTAATAAAGTAAAAAAATATTTTAATGCTAAAGATAATAAGGAAATTATTCTAAAAAGTTTAGAGTATGTAATGGTTAAAGAAGATATGACATATTTTAAAGTTTATAGTGTATTAAGCCTTATTAAAGAAATAAAAAAGATTAATAAAAAACATTTCGTATATGAATTTATTAAAAATTTAAAAGTTTTATAGGAGGAATTATGGGAAGAGCATACGAAGTAAGAAAATATAGTATTCAAAAAACAGGAGCAGCAAGGGGTAAAATTTATACAACTTATGCTAAAGAAATTTATTTAGCTGCTAAAAAAGGTATTCCTGATCCAGATGCTAATATTACACTAAAAAGAATAATTGAAAAAGCTAGGAAGGAACAAGTACCAACAGATATAATTAATAGAGCAATTGAAAAAGCTAAAGGTGTTGGTGGAGAAGACTATGAAGAAGTAACATATGAAGGATTTGGACCTGGGGCATCTACATTAATAATTAAAACTTTAACTGATAATGTTAATAGAACAGTTGGTGAAGTAAGAGCAGCTTTTAATAAAGTTAATAAAAGTTTAGGGGTAACTAATTCCGTTTCTTATAATTATGATTATATTGGCGTTTTAGCATTTAATTGTAATAATAGTGAAGAATTATTTGAAGAATTATTAAATGAAGGAATTGAAATAATTGATTTTGAAGAAGAAAATGGAGAAGTAACAATTACCATGAAACCAAATGATCATGATAAAGTAAAAGATATTATTGAAAAATTAATACCAAATCCTGATTATATCGTTGATCAAGTTGGTATGTTCCCTAAAGAAAAAATTACTTTAGATGGTGAAGATTTGGAAAACTTTAAAAAGCTTTATAATATGTTGGATGCAATTGATGATGTAACCGAAATCTATCATAATGTTAATATGGAATAAAATGCTAAAAATAAAAGATTTGGATAAATATGAGATTACACTTAAAGGTTATAAAGGACATTCTGGTAGTAAAATTGGTTTAAAAATTAATGGTGAAAATTATTTAGTCAAATTTTCTAAAATAGATATGGAAAAAATAAAAGAATTATTTTTATCTATTCCTTTAGAGTACCAAGGAGAAGGTGTCTTTAGTAAATTACAAAAAGAACTATATTATAAAATTAGTAGTTGCTTAATATTAAAAAAATTTGTATAATTTAATTGTTAATGTTGATGGAATTTACAACTCCGGAATTGAAACGTTTATCTTACGTTACAAGATTAAAGAGTATGATTAATTCATAAATTAAGGTGGTACCGCGGGAATTCTCGTCCTTAAAATCTTAATTTATGAATTTTTTTAAAAAAAGGAAGAAGGAAAATTATGAATTGTTTTGAAGATTTAAAATGGCGGGGCCTTATTAAAGATATAAGTAGTCCGGAATTAGAAAAGAAATTAAATGAAGAAAAATTAACATTTTATATTGGCACAGATCCTACTGCTGATTCTATGCATATAGGGCATTTTTCCTCATTTTTAATTGCCTCAAGACTTCACCGTTATGGTCATAAACCTATTTTACTTGTTGGGGGTGCCACAGGGTTAATTGGGGATCCCAAACCATCTGTTGAAAGACAAATGATTAGTAAAGAAGAAGTTTTAAAAAACGTTGAAGGTTTAAAAAGACAAGCCGAAGAAATATTTGGCTTTGAAGTTGTTAATAATTATGATTGGATTAAAGATATTAATGTTATTGATTTCTTAAGAGATTATGGTAAATATATTAATGTCAATTACATGTTAGATAAAGATATTATAGAAAGAAGATTAGAATCAGGTATTACTTTTTGTGAATTTGCGTACACCATTTTACAAGGTTTAGATTTTGTTCATTTATATAAAGAAAAAGGTGTAACTTTACAAGTTGCGGGTTCTGATCAATGGGGTAATATTACAACAGGTATTGAACTTGCTCGTAAAATGATGGATACCGAGCTATTTGGGATGACAATGCCTTTAGTTTTAGATGCTAATGGGGTTAAATTTGGTAAAACAGAAGGTAATGCTTTATGGCTTGATAAAAATAAAACATCAAGTTATGAATTATATCAATATTTAATTAATTCAGCAGATGAATGTGTTATAGATTATTTAAAGAAATTAACATTTTTAACTAAAGAAGAAATTGAAAGTATTGAAAAAGAACATTTTAAAAACCCTGAACTTAGAATTGCTCAAAAAGCTTTAGCCAAAGAAGTAATAACATTCTTACATGGTGAAGAAGAATTTAATAAAGCATTAATGATGAGTGAAGCTTTATTTACTGAAAAAATTAATGAATTATCTAGTGAAGATATTTTAACTAATTTTAAAGATATGGAAAAAATTATTTTAAATGAAGAAGTTAAATTAGAAGATTTATTAGTAAATGGTCATATCTGTACTAGTAAAAGAGAAGCAAGAGAACTAATTAATGGTAATGCCATTAGTTTAAATAACGTTAAAATAAATGATTGTAATTATATAGTTACTAAAGATAACGCTATTGATAAAAAAGTTTATTTAATAAAAAAAGGTAAAAAGAAGTATTACCTTGGTTTATATGAATAAGAAGAGAAATCTTCTTATTTATTTTTTATAATTAAATCATAATTAAATATATTAGCAATTTTTATTAAAATAATAAAAGGATAATCTTGTCTACCACTTTCGTATTTTTCTAAAGAACTTAAACTAATCCCAATTTTTTTAGAAAATTCTACTTGAGTTAAATTTAAATCTTTTCTTAAATATCTAATTAATTCATTACTTTTATAACTATTAACATTTTCTTTCATAATAATATCTAAATCAAACATATTAATTATCTTTAATAATGTTTTATAAGTATAATTTTGTCTATTAGTTTCATATTTCTCAATTGAACTAATATTTATTCCCACTTTTTTAGATAATTCTTTTTGAGTTAAATTAAGACCCTCTCTTAAAAATTTAAAAACATCATGAGATGGATATTTTTTTGCATCTATTTTCATACTAATTCACCATTGACATATTATCATCGTACGGGTATAATTATTTTATAAACATCATTATCGTACGGGTTATAAAATATATAGGGAGTATATCTATGAAAGAGAATAAAAAGAATAAAGTAATGTTAATAATAGTAATAGTAATGTCACTCGTAATAATAACATGGAATAAAAGTTATTCATATGAAATGAATAATAATGAAGTAGAAGAAAAAGAA
>CANRLB010000015.1 GCA_947631365.1 uncultured Bacilli bacterium
CATGAAAAAGAAATTAATGGTTTTATTTTTAGTGGTATTAGTCTTTTTAACTGGTGGATGTGGAGCGAATGATTATATTAAGGATGATGATAATAAAATTGTTCAATACGAAGTAACAGGTCAAAATCTACCTAATAATATTTTATGTAAACCGGAAAGTGATTCAGAATTATATAAGGTTTATGAAGAATATGATAAAGAATTAAAAATATCAGTTAAAGATTTACCATATTGTAGTGATTTTAAAATAACTTCAACAAAATCATCTAGCATTTGGGATATGATATTTGTAAAACCTCTTGCTTATTTAATTCTAGAATTAGGTAAGTTAGTTGGTAATATGGGTATATCTTTAATAATTGTTGGTCTTTTAATTAGACTTATATTACTTCCTTTCTCATTTAAAACAATGAAACAAAGTAAGAATATGCAAAAAGTACAACAAGATATGCAAAAATTGGAATTTAAATATAGAGGAAGAGAAGATAGAGATTCATTAATGATGAAAAGTCAAGAAATGATGGAAATTTATAAAAAATATGATGTTAAACCAATGTCAGGATGTTTAGTTTCTTTCTTACAATTACCAATTTTCTTTGCTTTTCTATCAGCAATTAATAGAGTACCAGCCATTTTTGAAGATAAACTTTTAGGTTTTAATTTAGGTATGACTCCTTATGTTGGATTATCAAATGGCAATTATCTATATATTTTACTTATTATTTTAATTGCTCTTTCAACTTATTTTTCATTTAAATATACTATGAATAGTACGGCTTCAGTAAACCAAAATAAAGATATGAAAGATCAAATGAAAATGATGACTAATATAATGACAGTATTAATTGTAGTAACTTCCTTTTCATTAACGACAGCTTTAGCCTTTTACTGGATAACAACTTATGCCTTTATTGCTATTCAAACCTATATATTTAAAAGATTATCTAAAGAAAATAAAAAAGAAAAAAAGGATAATAAAAAGGGTAAAATTAAAGATAAGTTAGAAATTAAAAGAGGTATGAAGTATGGAAATAATAACTAAAGAAGGAAAAGAATTAGAAAGTATTCTAGATAGTATTTGCGAAGAAAATAACATAACTAGAGATGATTTTTACTATAACTATTCAGAAAAGAAAAATGGCTTATTTGGTAAAAATAGTGTTATTACAGTTAAAGCTTATTTAAAAAGTGAATTACTTGGATATACAAAAGAGTTTTTAGAAGAATTACTAACAAATATGGGACTTACTGCTAATTTTGAAACTAAGCTTAGAGATGGAGTAATATATGTTAAAATATATTCATCTAATAATCCTGTTTTAATAGGAAGAGAAGGTAAAACTTTAAAAGCTTTAGAAGTAATTGTTAAACAAAAACTTAGTACGGAATTTAATATCAGAGCATATGTTAGTTTAGATGTCGAAAACTATCGAGAAAAACAAGAACAAAGATTAATAAGATTAGCAAGAAATTTAGCTAAAGAAGTATCTAAAACTAAAGTAGAAATTGAACTTGATAATATGAATGCATATGATAGAAGAATAATTCATAATGCTTTAACTAATTTTAAAGGTGTTAAAACTGAAAGTGTTGGCGAAGAACCATATAGACATGTTGTTATTAAACCAGAATAAATAAAAAAGACGTTGCTTCAAATTAACGTCTTTTGATTTGATATTATTTACGTATTTTTTTCATTTCTTTTTCTTTACTTAATTCGTTAGCATAATAATCCAAAAGTTTTTGATAATCGTGAAATTGAAAAAGTTCACTAAATGAAGTAGGCCTTTTCACTTTGGTATTTTGTAATTTTTTAATCATCTTTAAAAGATTAAATTCTTCCAATCATTATTAGTTTCTATATTAGTAATGTTATCCATTATGAGTATTCTTCTTCATTAGAAAATTATTATAGCAAATTTTAAATAATAGTGCAATTTACCTTTATTTGTGCTATTATATACGCGTATGTAAGTGGGGATATTATGGAAGATACTATATGTGCAATTGCTAGTTCTTTAGGAGTTGGAGCAATATCAATTATAAGAGTAAGTGGGAAAAAAGCTTTAGATATTGTTTCTAAAATTTTTAAAGGAACTAATTTAAAAATGGTGAAAAGTCATACAATTCACTATGGTTTTATATGTGATAAAGATGAAGTAATTGATGAAGTATTAGTAATGGTAATGCGTAGCCCTAAAACATATACTAAAGAAGATATTGTAGAGATTAATGCTCATGGAGGAATTAATACTACTAATAAAATATTAGAATTATTATTAGAATCAGGTTGTCGTTTAGCTGAACCAGGGGAATTTACGAAAAGAGCTTTTTTAAATGGAAGAATTGATTTAACTCAAGCTGAGTCTGTAAATGATTTAATTAATTCTACATCAAGTAGAGCTAGAAACTTAGCTTTAAATAATTTAAAAGGAACTTTAGCTAAAAAAATTAAGAGTTTACGTAAGGAAATAGTAGATATTTTAGCTAATATAGAAGTTAATATTGATTATCCGGAATATGATGATGTTTTAGTAATAACCGAAGATATATTATTACCAAAATTAAAAGATATATTAAATAAGATAAATAAAATGTTAAATGATTCTAAAAATAGTAAATTTATTAAAGAGGGGATAAATGTCGCTATTGTCGGAAGACCTAATGTAGGGAAAAGTAGTATTTTAAATAAATTATTAGATGAAGATAAGGCAATAGTTACTAATATTGCAGGAACAACTAGAGATATAGTAGAGGGTTCAATTAATTTAAAGGGTTTTTTAATTAATTTTATTGATACAGCAGGGATTAGAAAAACTGAGGATAAAGTAGAAAAAATTGGGGTTAATAAAAGTAAAAAAGCAATAAAAGAAGCTGATATAGTTATTGTTGTTTTAAATGGTCATGAAAAATTAACTTATGATGATGAAAAGATTTTAAAAAGTATTCCAAATCGTAAAAAGATTATTTTTATTAATAAATCAGATTTAAAATTAAAAATTAATTTACCTAATAAATATATTTTAGGGAATACTTATAGTGAAGAAGGATTAGATAGTTTAAAACAAGAAATAGTAAATAAATTAAATTTAGAGAATATTAGTAAAGATATGACATATTTATCTAATGTTAGACAAATTGATTTATTAAAAAAAGCTAGTAAATCTTTAAAAGATGCTATAAAGGGGCTTAATGATGGTCTTCCTGTTGATATGGTTTTAATTGATATTAAAAATGCTTATGATAATTTAGGGGAAATAACGGGAGATATATATAAAGATGAGTTATTAGATACCTTATTTAGTAATTTTTGTTTAGGAAAGTAGTGATTATATGTATGATGTTATCGTAGTTGGAGGAGGACACGCTGGTTGTGAAGCAAGTAATGCTTCTTCTAAAATGGGTATGAAAACCCTTCTTTTAACAATGAACAAAAATAATATTGCTGATATGCCTTGTAATCCTTCAATTGGAGGAACCGCTAAAGGAATTATTGTAAGAGAAATTGATGCTTTAGGGGGTTTAATGGGTATTGTGGCTGATAAAAGTCATTTTCAAATTAAAATGCTTAATAATAGTAAAGGACCCGCTGTTAGAAGTTTAAGATGTCAGGCAGATAAAAGAGTATATCCTAAGGTAATGCTTGAATATTTAGAAAGTAACAATAATTTAGAAATAAAAGAAGGCTTAGTTGAAGATTTAATTGTTGAAGATAATAAAGTAAAAGGGGTAGTTTTAGCAAATGGCGAAAAAATATTCAGTAAAATGGTTATTTTAACAACAGGTACTTATTTAAAAGCTAACGTTTTAGTAGGAAGTTTAAATACACCTTCAGGCCCTCATGGAGAAGGAAGAAGTAATAATTTATCTGATAATTTAAAAAAATATGGTTTAGATATCTTAAGACTAAAAACAGGAACACCACCAAGAATAGAAAAGAATTCAATTGATTTTTCATGCATGAGTGAAGAATTAGGAGATGATACGCCCCTTACTTTTAGTCATGATATAAAACCCATATATGATATTAATAAACAACAAAAATGTTATCTTTTATATACTAATGATAAAACGCATGAAATAATTAGAAAACACTTAAAAGAATCTGCTATGTATGGAGGATATGTTACTGGTGTTGGCCCTAGATATTGTCCATCAATTGAAGATAAAGTAGTGCGTTTTAGTGATAAAGAAAGACATCAATTATTTTTAGAGCCAGAAAGTATATATTATGATGAGTGGTATTTACAAGGTTTTTCTACAAGTATGCCAATAGATGTCCAAGAAGAAATGGTTCATTCTTTAAAGGGATTAGAACATGCGAAAATAACTAAATATGCCTATGCAATTGAATATGATGCTGTTTCTTCTTTACAAATAAAACCAAGTTTAGAAAATAAAGTATTAGAAAATTTATTTACAGCGGGACAAATAAATGGAACAAGTGGTTATGAAGAAGCTGCTGCCCAAGGATTAATGGCGGGGATTAATGCTTCTTTAAAATTACAAGGAAAAGATGCTTTAATATTACTTAGAAGTGATGCTTATATTGGTGTTTTAATTGATGATTTAGTAACTAAAGGAGTAACTGATCCATATCGGATGCTTACAAGTAGAGCTGAATTTAGACTTTTGCTTCGTCATGATAATGCTGATTTAAGATTAAGAGAAAAAGGATATGAAGTAGGATTAATTAATGAAGAACAATATCAAAAATTATTAAATAAAAAAGCGATGATTAAAAAATTATTAGAGGATGTAAAAACGCAAAAATTAGTTATTACAAGTGATGTTAAAAATTGTTTTGAAAATAATAATTTTGAAGTTCCTAAAAAAACTATGTCATATGAAGAATTATTAAAAAGACCGGAAATTACTTTTAAATTCTTAAGTAATTTTCATAACTTTTTATATGATGAAGAAATTTTAGAACAAGTAGAAATTTTACTTAAGTATAGCGGATATATTAATAAAGCTTATAAAGAAGCTGAGAAACTTCAAAAAATAGAAGAAAAACAAATTCCCGAAGATATTGATTATAGTAAAATTAGAAATCTAGCTAGTGAAGCAAGACAAAAATTAAGTGAGATAAGACCAAGAACTATTGCGCAAGCTTCAAGAATTAGTGGAGTAAATCCCGTTGATATTTCTATTTTAGCTATTTATTTAAAAAAGGAATATAATCATGAATAAAGAAGAATTTATAAAATCATTAGATGAACTACATATTAATTATGATAATAAAATGTTAGAACAATTGGAAATATATAAAGAATTTTTAAAAGAATATAATACTCATACAAATTTAACTGCTATCAAAGATGATGAAGGTATTTATTTAAAACACTTTTATGATTCACTTACAATAGTTAAAGCAGTTAATTTAAATAATATTAATAATTTATTAGATATTGGCACAGGAGCAGGTTTTCCTGGAATGGTTATTAAAATATTTTTTCCTAATATAAATGTTTATCTATTAGATTCTAATAATAAAAAAATTAAATTTTTAGAAGAACTAAGTAAGAAATTAAATATTGATGTAACATTAATTAATAAAAGAGTAGAAGATTATGCTAAAGATAATCTAAATAAATTTGATATTGTAACTTCAAGAGCAGTGGCTAATTTAAGAGTATTATCAGAATTAAGTCTTCCTTTAGTTAAAAAAGAGGGATTATTTATTGCATTAAAGGGGAATATTGATAAAGAATTAAATGAAGCTTTAGAAACAATTCAAATATTAAATGGAAAAATAATTAATATCAATACCTTTAATTTATTTAATAATGAAGGTATAAGAAATATTATAGTTATTAATAAGATTGATGATACATCTATTGATATTCTTAGAAGTTATGATAAAATCATTAAAAAGCCATTGAAAAAGAAGTGATTTATCTTTGTTATTTATGTGACTTAAATTCTTGAACTAATTTAGCTGGATAAATTTCATATAAATTAAATGTATTAGCTTCTATTTCAAATGGTTTAAAATCTTGTAATATTTTTTCTTTTATTGATATTATTTTATTATAATCATTATCTATATGTATAGTAATATGAAAATTATAATCTTTAGGATTATATCTTTCACTTGTTAAAACTTGATATATTTGGCTTTGCAATAATTTTAATTTTTCATTTTTTTGAACGCTAAAATATAAGTCATAGCTATTTTCTTTACCATTCATTATTTGAATATCATTTATATTAATTTTTAATTTTGGAAACTTAATTTGTGATAAAGTATCAATTATTTTTGATTTTTCTTCAATATCCCAAGCAGACAAAGTAATATGATAAGGAAGAGTATCAACTTTGGCGCGATCAACGTTTTTTCCAAAAGGTACCTTACATAATTTTTCATTAATTTTGTTAGTGTAAAAATTTATTTTTTGAGTATTTCTATCATCAAAAGTTAAAATAAATGTTATCCTTTTATTTATTTTTCTAATAATTATTTTAAATTATTAAAGTATTTGGTGTCAATTAATAATAAAAAAGTAGAAATTAAAATATATTTTTGCTACAATAAAGTTGTAATTAAGGAGGGTTTAGAATGTATAAAACAAAAAGAATTAGTAGCATGCTTGCTCAAAGATTAACTTGGTATGCGGAAGCAAATAGTGATATTTCTCAAATAAAAGATCCCAACATATTACATAAATTTACAGAATTACAACATAAAAATGAACTTATAATTTCTTCTTTTTTAAATAAGATCTTTCCTGATGATATGATAAAAGATGGAATGATGCTTACAGGTAAAGGTGGAACTTATGTATCGTTAACTAATTTTACAAAAGATAAAGACATTGCTTTAAGTTTTGAAAGTTATGCTACATCAACATTAATAATTAGAACTGATATAAGTGTTAAAGATGGTGATAATTGGACTGATATTATGGATATTCAAACTAAACCTTTAAATAGTGATGCTCCGATGATAAGATATGTTAAATATCCTCCACTAAATGTTAGTATGTCCATAAGTGAATGTTTCGTTAGTTTCTTAATTCCATATAAAGAAGGTTATTTATATTTTTCTAATTCAAATGATTTACAAGCAACTATGGTAGCCTATATTGAAAATAAAGAAGCAATACATAATTTATATGAAGCAAAATTTTATATTAGAGATAATGGTATAGAGGCAAAAGAAGTAGATTTATCTGATATGGAAGTTGGTGAGCTATTTAATTTATTATTATCTAAGAATTATGAAGTTTTGTATGATAGACTAAATAACCGTGGTTTAAAATAAACTTAAGATTAAGTTTATTTTTTTAAAAGTCCCTTGAAAAAATGGAGTAAATAAGATAGAATTAATAATAGATGTAAAGGGGCTAGATTTGTGTGAATAATGCAGACATCCAAAATAATATGCAAGTATTAAATATACCTATTGAAGACATTATACCTAATCGTTTTCAACCAAGGCTTTCTTTTGATGAGGCTGGTTTAAGAGAACTTGCAGCATCAATTAAAGAACATGGGATTATTCAACCCCTAGTTTTAAGACGGCTTCAAGATAAATATGAAATAATTGCTGGTGAAAGACGTTATAAAGCTGCTAAAATGGCTGGACTTACTAGTGTTCCGGCAATTATATCTGAAATGGATGATAAAAAAAGTGCTGAGGTGGCAATTGTTGAAAATGTTCAAAGAAGAGATTTAACATCTATTGAAGAAGCAAAATCTTATAAAACTTTGCTTGATAAAGGATACTTAACCCAAGAAGAACTAGCCAAAAAAATGGGTCTAAGTCAGTCAGCTATTTCTAATAAATTACGTTTACTTTCTTTAGCACCGTCTGTTCAAGAGGCTTTAATTGATGGAAAAATTTCTGAAAGACATGCTAGAAGTTTATTAGTATTAGATAATTTAAAAGATCAAGAAGAATGGCTTAAAAAGTTGATAAATGAAAGATTAACTGTTAAAGAGTTAGATAAAAAATTAGAAGAATTTAAAAATAAAACGGAAGAAGAAGATATTCCTTTAATAGATGTATCTCCTAATATTAACGAAATTAAAGAAAAAGCAACAGATATAATAAGTGGTAATGATTCAATAAATTTTATTAGAGAAGAAAAAAAAGATATGAAAATTCCTAATACTTTCTTTAATTTTTTAGAAAATGAAAAAGCTGATATGAACTCTAATGAGATTAATGAAGTAATTGATGATAATATTGAATTATTAGATTTTGTTCCAAGTAATACCTTAGATCAAGAAAAAGAAAATAATAAAAAAGATATGGATAAAGTTAATAGTTTAATTAGTAATTTAGAGACAACACTTAAAGAAAATGGTTATATTATAAACATTGTAAAAGATGAAAATGAAGAAAAAATAAAATATATTATAGAACTAGAAAAATAATGGGTTTTGTAATCCATTATTTTAATTTGGTTCACTACCTTTTAGAAAATAGTAAATATAAGCTTTATTTTGATTATTAGTATATTCTCCGGTAACAGCATCTAAAATAACTCCAACTACGTTTTCTGGTGTCTGATACCAATTATCTTGACTTGAATCTTTAATTTCTTCCATTGTGTCAGCCCAAATATTTTTGGTAATACTACTATAGCCACTAGGAAAATCTCGGTTATCATCATAACCTATCCAAACAAGCATTAAATTATCTTTATTATAACCAACAGTCCAATAATCAGTTCCCGTTGAACCGGTTTTTATAGCATATTTTTGACTTAATTTACTAGCGATAACCCCGGCAGTTGCGGTAGTATAATCTTTAAAATTAGAATTAGTTGTACTGGTAAGTAACTCATTTAAAATATAAACATAATTAGGATTTAAAACTAACCTTTTCTGATTATTTTTGGTATAAATAACGTTTCCATTGGCATCTTCAATTTTTCTAATTAAATATAAATCTTTTTTATAACCTCCACTTGCTAATGTTGTATAACCAGTAGCAAAATCAAGTATATTAATTTCATCTGTTCCTAACGCAAGTGAAATATTTGGCTCTAATTCTTCTTTAATTCCCACTCTTTTAGCTGTATTTACTAATGTTTCGGGTCCTAAAAAAAGATTAGTTTTAACAGCGTAAATATTATCAGAAAAAGAAATTGCTGCAGCCATAGTTATTGCTTTATTAGCATATTTGTTATTAAAATTATTTGGACTATATGTTTCCTTATTATTAATATTAAATGTTGTATATTCGCTTGTAAATTTAGAAGCGGATGTTAAATTGTTTTCTAAAGCTGCATAGTATAAAAAAGGCTTCATTGTAGAACCAACTTGTCTTTTTGATGATGTAGCTCTGTTAAATTGGCTTAAACTATAATCTCTTCCGCCAATTAAAGCTTCAACTTTACCTGTTTGGGGATCAATAATAACACTTGCTATTTGTAAATCTAAATCTTCTAAATTATTAAGCATATTTTTCTCTAAAGAAGCTTGTTTATTTAAATCAAGATTGGTATATACTTTTAACCCTCCAGATTGTAAGATATTTTTATCTATTCCTAATCCTTCTAATTCTTTATATACAGCATCTTGATAATACATTAATGTTTGAAGATTGCTTTCATTACTCTTACCATAAATTTCTATATTTTGTAAATCTAGACTATCATATTGTTCTTTAGAAATATAATTATTATTAAGCAATGATTTTGCTACAATAGTGGCTCTTTTAATTGAAGCTTCTTTATTTGCAACTGGATTCATTTTATTTGGACTTTTAGGAATACCAGCTAGAATAATTGCTTCTTCTAATGATAAATCAGAAGCTTCTTTATTAAAATAATAAGCTGCTGCATTACTTACACCATAGTTGCCATTACCATAATTAATTGTATTTAAATAGGCCTCTAATATTTCATCTTTATCGTATTGAATTTCAACAATAATTGTTAAAAAAGCTTCTTCAATTTTTCTTTTCCAAGTTTGATCAAATTCTAAATAAAGATTTTTTACTAATTGTTGCGTAATAGTCGAGGCACCTTGGACAATATCATGAGATGTTATATTTTCTATTATAGCTTTTCCTATTCTAATAATATCAAAACCATTATGATAATAAAAATTTTTATCTTCAATAGAAATAACAGCTTGTTTTAAATTATCATTTATATTTTCTAAATCGACCCAAGAAGATGTACTGCTACCTTGATAAACTAATTTATCAAATTTATCATATAAGTAATAAGTTCCATTATTAGTGATGTTTAATTTAGGGGTAATTAGGGCATAAATATTAATACCAATATAAATAAAAACAAAGCTTGTAAAGCCAAAAATAGCTAATTTTATTAACAATTTTAATATCTTCATAAGTCCACCTAATTTCTATTATGTAAAAAATATTAAAAATTATGTTGAATTTATATATATGATATGGTATAGTTTTTAAGAAAAAAGAAAGAAATAGGTGATTTTATTAAAAGAATAAATTGGCAATTATTTAATAATGATGAATTAATAATAAATCATGAAAATGTAGAGTGTGAATATGAAAATGATATTATTAAATATAAAGAGGAAGATGGAGAAAATACTATTGATTTAAAAAATAAAATATATATTAGAGAAAATCAAGAATATTTAATGCATATAAATATAGCTAATAATAATTTTAAATTTATTTTAAAAGAAAAAAATCATATTTTAAATGATAATTTAACAAGTAGTAGTTTAACAATAAATAATAATATTATATTATTAAAATATAAATTAGAAGAAGAAGAAAAGAAAATAATAATACATTTATTATAGTAATATTAATATATATTGCATATAATGTGAAAGAAATGAGGAAATATTTATGAATTTAAAAGATATAACTAAAGAAGAATTAGAAACAATGGGTTATGATGAAATAGCTTATTTAGTTTTAGAAAATAATAAAAAGAAAATGAAATTATATGATTTATTTAAAAAGGTATGTAGTGTTTTAGAATTGCCTGAAAGTACAGTTGAAGAAAGAATTAGTGATTTTTTTGAACTTTTATCAACTAATAAAAAATTTGTTTTGCTTCCTAATGGTTTTTGGGATTTAGCTACTAATCATTTACAAGATATTATTGTAGAAGATGATGAAGAGCTTACGAGTGAAGAATTAGAAGAAAATGAAAATGAAGATGAAATTATGGATAATTCTTTAGAAGATGAAGATATTTTCTACGATTCTGATTTAGATGACGCTGATGAAGAAGATGATGGACTACAAGATTTAGTCGTTATAGATGATGAAGAAAATTTACAAGAATAGTTAATTTTTATTAGAAAATAATTATATTAATCATATAATATAAATAAATGTGAGACAAATTGTTTCACATTTTTATACGGAGGTAATATGAAAAATTTATTTAAAAATATTGGAATAAGAGTATCATTAATAACTATTTTAATTAATTTTCTTTTGTTTTTATTAAAATTAGTTTTTGGGTTTATTTCTCATTCACATGCTATTATTTCTGATGCTTTTCATTCACTTTCTGATGTCATAACGACAGTAGCAGTAATTATTGGTTTAATTCTCTCAAGCAAAGAGGCTGATGAAAGACATCCTTATGGTCATGAAAAAATTGAGTCATTAGTGGCCATAATATTATCTTTTGTTTTGTTTCTTTCTGGAATATCTATAGGTTTTATTGGAATTAAAGATATTTTTAATGCGCAAAATATAATTGTACCGGGAGTAAGTGCTTTAATCGTAGCGGTTATATCCATTATTACTAAAGAAGTAATGTTTCATTATACCATGAGTGTTGCTAAAAAGATAAGTAGTACATCAATGGAAGCTGATGCTTGGCACCATAGAAGTGATGCTTTATCATCAATAGGTAGTTTTATTGGAGTTTTTCTAGCTAGATTAGGTTTTCCTATTTTTGACCCCATTTGTAGTATTTTAATATGCGTTTTAATTATTAAATGTGCTATCGAGATTTTTATTGATGCCACGAATAGAATGATTGATACAGCTTGTGATGATGAACTTAATAAAGAAATAATTGATACTATTTTAGATGATAAAAATGTTATTAAAATAAATGATTTTAAAACAAGAATGTTTGGCGATAAATGTTATATAGATGTCGAAATTGCTTTAGATGGAAATAAACCTTTAAAAGATGTTAATAGTATTGTAGTTAATATTCATAATAATGTTGAAGAAAAATTTAAAAAAGTAAAGCATTGTAATATTCATGTCATACCTTTTGAATAAAACATAATTACATGTTATAATATAAAAAACCAAGAAAGTACGTGATAAAATGTTTGAAAGATTAGATAATATTGTTCAAAAATACGAAGAAGTAAAACAAGAATTAGTAAAACCTGAGGTTTTAAATGACTATAATTTGTTAAAAAAATTGTCTAAAGAACAAAGTGATTTAGAAGAAACAGTTAATAAATATGATGAATACAAAAATATTATAAAATCTTTAGAAGAAGCTAAAAGTTTACAAAATGACCCAGAGCTTAAAGAAATGGCTTTGAAAGAAATTGAAGAATTAACTAAAAGGGAAGAAAATGTCAAAAAAGAATTGGAAATTTTACTTGTACCTAAAGATGAAAATGATGGCAAAAATGTTATTATGGAAATAAGGGGTGCCGCTGGTGGCGATGAAGCAAATATTTTTGCTGGAGATTTATTTAGAATGTATTCTTATTATGCTGAAGAACAAGGTTGGAAAATTGAGGTTTTAAATGCTATTGAGGGAACTAGTGGAGGATACTCACAAATTGAGTATATGGTTAAAGGAAGTAATGTTTATTCAAAATTAAAATATGAAAGTGGATCACATCGTGTTCAAAGAGTACCAGTAACTGAAACCCAAGGGAGAGTTCATACATCAACAGCTACTGTTTTAGTAATGCCAGAAGTAGAAGATGCTCAAATAGATGTTAAAGAAAGTGATTTAAAAATTGATGTTTTTCATTCTAGTGGAGCTGGTGGTCAATCAGTTAATACATCTAATTCTGCAGTTAGAATTACGCATATTCCAACTGGAGTTGTGGTAGCGTGTCAAACAGAAAGAAGTCAACTTAAAAATAAAGAAAACGCTATGAAGCTTTTAAAAATTAAATTACATGATGCAATGAAACAAAAACAAGAAATTGAAGTTGATGCTGAGCGTAAAAGTAAGATTGGAACAGGTGATAGATCAGAAAAAATTAGAACTTATAACTATCCTCAAAATAGGGTTACAGACCATCGAATTAATTTTTCAATAATGGAATTGGATAGAGTAATGGATGGTAATTTATCACCAATAATTGAAGCTTTAATAACAGAAGATATGCGACTTAAATTAGCAGGAGAAGAATTTAAAGCTTAATGACTGATTTAGAATTAATTGAAAAATATGTTCCAAAAGATAAACAAGAAGAAGCTAAAAAAAAATTAGCTAATGATTATCCTGTTCAATATATAATAGGTAATGTGGAATTTTATAATACAATAATTAATGTTAATGAAAATGTTTTAATACCAAGATTTGAAACAGAATATTTAGTTGAAAAAACTTTAAAATATTTAAATAAGTTAAATAAAGATACTTTAGATATTTTAGAAATAGGTTGTGGAAGTGGTTGTATTAGTATAACTTTAAAAAAAAATATTAATGCTTTAATAACTGCGATTGATATAAATAATAATGCTATAGAATTAGCTAAAAAAAATGCTATATTAAATAATGTTGATATTAATTTTATTTGTGAAGATATTCATAAATATAAAACTACTAATTTATTTGATGTCATTATTAGTAATCCTCCCTATGTTCCTTTTAATAGCAAGGTAGATAAAAAAGTTAAATATGAACCTCAAAATGCTATATATGCTTATGAAAATGGTACATATTTTTATCGTATTATTTTAGAAAAGTTAGTAAATAATTTAAAAAAAGATTATTTAATTGCATTTGAAATTGGTGATAAAGAAGGTATTTTAATAAAAGAATTGGTTAATAAATATTTACCTAATTCTTATACATTACTTGAAAAAGATTATAATAACTATGAAAGATATTTCTTTATATCTAATAAAAATATTTTTAACTAACAAATGTTAGTTTTTTTCATCTTTAATAATACTCTTAGGGTATGGTTCTCTAACATCAGTGCGATATAATAAATAATCAATACTAGTATTATATAAATTAGCAATTTTAGTTAAAATTTCTTCAGTTAAGGCAGTTTGTCCTGTTTCAAAATAACTATAATTTCTTTGAGTTATCCCTAATTTTTTAGCAATTTCTGTTTGGGTGTAACCTTTGTCTTCTCTAATTTCCTTTATTCTATTCACTTTAATCACCTAAATTATATTTAATCATAGATAAAAATTATCTATTGACTTTTAGACAAAGAATATCTAAAATATAAATTATAGATAATATCTGTCTAAAAAGTGGGTGAGTATATGAATAAAAAGAATAAAGTAATGTTAATAATAGTAATAATAATGTCACTCGTAATAATAACATGGAATAAAAGTTATTCATATGAAATGAATAATAATGAAGTAGAGGAAAAAGAAATAGAAAGAAAAGAATTTGCAATATATTTAGAAAAGACACAAAATACAAAAGACTATGAAAAATCAGAAGATAATAATTTTCCAAAGCAAGGATATTTATTAAATACAAATAAAACTAAATGTTATGAATATGGAAGTAATAAAGAAGTATCCAATGCAATAGAACAAAGTTTATCTAATGGAGTAATAGATGGAAGCGTTATAGTAACAAGTCAAAAAAGTATCTATTGTAATATATATTTTGATAAAGATGATACATCACCAGAAGTAGGTAGTTTGAATCTAAAAGGTAAAGACAAAGAAAATAAAGAATTAAATAATGGATATACGTATAGTAAAGAAATAAATTATAATGTTACATGGAATAATGATGATGTAGCCCAAGTATGTGTAAAAGAAGGAGATGGGAGTTGTACAGATTGGAAACAATTAGAAAATAATAATAAAGGTATAAGTGGTACAATAACTATATCTACAGGTGATGGGTCTAAAAATATATATGTTTATTTAAAAGATAAAGCAAATAATGTATCAGTTACCAATGATAATTCTAATAAATCAATAACATTAGATCAAACAGCACCTAGTATAGGGAGTATAACATTAACAGGAAATAAAGAAGAAAATAGTCAATTTACTTTAACAGAGGGATATACCCATACAACTAGTGTAAATTATAGTACAAGTTTAACAGAAGCAAATATAGATAAATATTGTGTAGTAGATGGAAGTAGTTGTAATAGTTATAATGATACAGGAAAAACAACATTAAGTGGAATAGTAATCATAAGTTCTACCCAAGGAAGTCATACCATAACCCTAAGTGTCAAAGATAAAGCAGGCAATATGGCAAATAAAACAGAAACAATAAAGTATGATAGTGCCAATCCAACAATAAGTATGGAAACA
Source organism: uncultured Bacilli bacterium (assembly GCA_947631365.1). Taxonomy (GTDB): domain Bacteria; phylum Bacillota_I; class Bacilli_A; order RF39; family UBA660; genus SIG200. The sequence goes on from CANRLB010000015.1 coordinate 15,437, forward strand.
CCAACGTCAACAGAGAATACAATAACATTTGCTCTAAGTGGAAGCGATACATATCCAAGTGTAACATTAACAAAAAGTTGTTGGACAGTAAATGGAAGTACAACTAAAACGGGAAGTATAAGTGGAAATACATGTACAATAAATGGTTTAACTGAAAATACAACATATACAGTATATGGAAGAGTAACAGATGAATCAGGAAGATATGTAGAAACAAGTAAAAGTATTAAAACAGAAGAAACATTACCAGCAGGGCAAAAGACAGCCAAAGAAAGACTAGGAGTAGTACCAGCTGGAATAAGTGATATTCTCTTAGGGGATATGTACAGATTTGTTGGAGCTTGTGACGCAGCAAATAATGGATGTGATGACAAAGTGGATAATTTCATTTGCTTTGGAACAACCACAAAAAGTCAATGTACCTTAACAAATGACTATATGTACAGAATAATAGGAATAACTCCGGAAGGACAAATGAAATTAATTAAAAATATTGCCATAAGAGAAGGAGAAACAAAAAGTTTCGAAATATATAAGTATGGTAACACAAATATAACATGGCCTAATTCATATATATATCAGAGATTAAATGGTAATAATTTTAATAATTCTGGGTTATCAGATTTATTCATAGATAGTGAAACAAGTGATGTTAAGTATTTAAAATCAGAAGGAGATACTACCTGGTATAGCAAAATAGATAGTACTCATGAGTGGTTATATGGAGGAATTTATAGTAGTGATGCAAATAAGTCTGCTGATGAAATATATAAAATAGAATCAGGAAAACAAGCGGTTCAACAAAACTATGGTGAGAATGCCACCTTTTGGGAGTCAGGAATCCAAGCCGCTATTGGGTTAATGTATGTAAGTGATTTTTACTATTCATATGCAGAGGATGGAACGAATTCCTCAAATACAAATTGTCGTTATTCATCAGATGGATGTGTAAATAGTTGGCTGCATATAAGTAAGAACGGTAAGGATGGTATTCGAGATGAATGGACCATGACGCGGTCCGATGTAGAAAAAGGTGGGTATTACAGATGGGCGTACGTGAGTGGGAGTGGGAACTTGTTCAGCCGATATTTATCTGATGGTACCATAATTCGTCCCGCCTTCTATCTCCTCTCTTCTATAACGATTTCAGGTGGAAAAGGAACAAGTGCAGATCCATTTATGATAGAGTTATAACCCGAGAAGGAAAACTCGTAAAAACCTTCATAGACTTAATCCTTTGAGAAAGTAGCAATACTTTCTCATTTTTTGAGCAAAAAAATATTAGTAAAAAAATAACATTACTAATATTTTATTTTAATCTTTTAATTGTAATTTTTCTTTACTAAAAAATATTATATCTTGTATAGTGCAGTTAAAATAATTGCATAACCTTCCTAATACATAAATATCAATTCTTGTTGCATCGCCATTCATTAATCTTTTAATAACTTTAAAATCTGTTTCTGTATCTCTCATTAATTTATTAATACTTACATTATTTTCTTTTAATATTTTTCCTAGTTTAAAGTAAAAATAGCCATATTCCGTTTTAATTTCCTTAATCATAATAACCTCTCTTTGAAAAAATTTTAACAATGTATTGGTTACTTGACTATTGGCTATATAACCAGTATAATTATTATTGAAAATGGTATAAGACGAGGTTATTAATCTATGAAAGAGAATAAAAAGAATAAAATAATGTTAATAATAGTAATAATAATGTCACTAGTAATAATAACATGGAATAAAAGTTATTCATATGAAATGAATAATAAGGAAACAGAAGAAAAAGAAATAGAAAGAAAAGAATTTGCTATATATTTAGAAAAAGAACAAAACTCAAGTAAAACAGATAAT
>CANRLB010000016.1 GCA_947631365.1 uncultured Bacilli bacterium
AACAAAAATGGGGATTCTACAATCTTTATTGAGTTTATGTTAAAAATGATTGATGAAGTTTTAGAAGAATCAGTTATTGCTGCTAGTGTGCCTATCACAGAAAAAGTAGTTAATATTAGGAAATTATTACAGGTAATGGATTATAATGTTCCAATGACTGCAAATGATATTATGAATAAATTAGGAATTAAATCAAAAGAAACTTTAAGATCAACTTATTTAGATCCAGCTATAAATGAAGGACTAGTGGCTCTTACTATTCCCGATAAACCAACTAGTAAAAATCAAATGTATTATAAAATTTAAACATAAAGGTAGTTAAGAAACAAATCTCAACTACCAAAGTTTGTAAGTGTTCGGTAAACAAACAGTAATTTGTAGAAGAAGGTAGCTTAAAATTGAAAACAAAAATAATTATTTTAATTAGTATTACTTTATTGCTTGTGCTTAGTTTATATTTACATTATGAAAATAATTATTTACAAGTAAGTATTTATACTATTGAAAGCAATAAAATTACAACAGCCTTTGATGGGTTTAAAATCGCACAAATTTCGGATTTTCATAACACAGAATCTCAAAAATTAACAAATGATTTAGTAAAAGAAATAAAAAATTCTAAACCTGATATAATAGTTTTAACGGGAGATTTAATAGATTCTTATAAATTAAATATTAATACTGCTATATCGTTTGTGAAAAAAATTAATAATATAGCACCAGTTTATTATGTTACAGGTAATCATGAAGCAAGAATAGAAAGTTATGAAGAACTTAAAGATAAACTAGAAGAAAATAAAGTAATTATTTTAGATGGTAAATTAGAAATAATTAAAAAAGATAATAGTGAAATAAATTTAATAGGTATTGATGATCCAAATTTTAATTTTAATACTTATCGTGATGATTCAACAATAATTCAAGATAGTTTAATTCCTATTCAGTATGATAAAAACAAATTTAACATTTTATTATCTCATCGACCAGAACTTATAGAAACTTATGCTAAAAATAATTTTGATTTAGTTTTATCAGGCCATGCCCATGGGGGACAAATAAGAATCCCTTTTATTGGTGGATTAATTGCTCCTAATCAAGGTTTATTTCCTAAGTATACAAGTGGCATTTATGAAATGGATAATACTAAAATGATCGTAAGTCGTGGAATTGGAAATAGTATTCTACCATTTAGAGTAAATAATCGTCCGGAGCTTGTAGTTATAAAATTAAAAAATAAGTAAAATATAAAAATTTGATTACTAAAAAGAAGTTAATGCAATTATTACAAAAGGTGTAAAAATATAAAATATTATGTTAAAGATTTTGAAAAAAATTAATATAATTAAAATTATAATTTACTAGTGTGATTATGACTTATATGATGAGTTTAGGAATAGTTTGCTTTTTTCATTATCTTTATTAAAATGTTAATTTTAGTTGACAAAATTCCAACTCAAACAGGTAGATTGCAACTAAAACAAAATGTATAATTTTGGTGTGAGGTGAGAAAAATGAATAGATTGGGTGAAAGATTATTTAAGTTAAGAAGAGATAAAAAATTATCACAAGAAGAAGTTGCAGAAAAATTAAATGTTACAAGACAGACAATTTCCAAATGGGAAACAGATCAAAGTATGCCGGATTTTGATAAAGTTGTTCCCTTATGTGAATTATATGGTATTACTCCAGATGAACTTTTTATTGAATTAAAAGTAAAGGAAAATTCTAAAAATAATGAATTTGTTACTTTATTAGAAGAAGAAAAAATAAAAACAAGTAAAAAAGCCAAAGGAATAGCTGTTGGTGTTGTGTTATATTTTTTAGGGGTTGTATGGATAATGATTTCAATTCCCGTTATGAATATGAATCCAATAGTGGCATCTGCTTTATTTTTACTTATTTGTGGTATCTCTACAGGTATAATAATCTATGTATGTATTAAATATAAAAAAATAAAAACTCTTAAAGAAACAGAATCTGATAAATTAAGAAATCAAATTTCAAACGTTGTAGCAATAATAGTTACTATTATATATTTAATTATTAGTTTTCAAACAATGGCTTGGCATTTAACATGGATAATATGGATAATATTTGGCTTATTTGAGGAAATATTAAAATTAATATTTATGCTAAGGAGTTATAAAGATGAAAAATAAAAAATGGATTATAACTTTAATTATTTTATTATCTATTATTATGGTAGTACTTTCAATATTTTTCATCGACCTTTTACAAAATGGTTTTAAATTTAAAGGTTTTAGAATTGGAATTCAAAGTAGCAATGAATTAATATTAGATAAAACTTATGAAGAGAAATTTAATAATATTGTAATTGATGCCACTACAAGTGAAATCTTTATTAAAAGAAGCAATACGGAAAATATTAAAGCTGTAATTTATGGGAAAAAAGATTATACTGAAGTTGATACCAATCTTGAAACTTTGAACATTAAAACAAGCGAAAAAAATTGTATAGGATTTTGTTTTAATCAAAAATCTTCTAAGATAGAAATATATTTACCAGAAGAATATGATGGAAATATTAATATAAAAAATGATTATGGTGATATTTCGATTGAAGAATTTTTAAATGCTAATATTAATGTTCTTGAAGATTGTGGTGATGTTTTAATACTTGGCGGAAATATTATTAAAGTAGATAATAACTATGGTAATATAGAAATAGGAGAATCTAATGTATCAACTATAAATGAAGATTGTGGAGATGTTATAATTTCTAATACTAATGATGCAACCATAAAAAATAGTTATGGAGATATAAAAATTAAGTCTATTAATAATTATCTTTATCTTTCTAATGATTGTGGCGATATAGAACTTAATAATATTAATTTAAAAAAAGATTCTTATATTAAAAATGATTATGGCGATATAGAACTTGGTAATACAAATGAATTATTTATTGATGCCAAGACAGATTTAGGAAAAGTAAAAATTAAGAATAATTATCATAAATCAGATATCACTTTAAAAATAGAAAATGATTGTGGGGATATAGTAGTAAATAATTAAAAGAAATGAAATAGTGAGTTGCTAGTTATATAAAAAAGAATTTCTATGAAATGGTAATAAACCTTAATATATTATAAAATTTAAAAAAAATAGAAAAAATTTAACATATTTCTTGTATATGTTAAAAAAATAGTGTAAATTACCCACATAAATAAAAAAGAATTGTATACAAAAGAAGCCAAAAAATATTTTAATAATAATGTCATTGTACCTGATGATTTAGATGAAATAATTTTAGATTAAAATTAACCCTTGAAATGTTTCCTGTTAAAATCCACTTTTAAATTCTAAAATGTTGGTATGAAAGGAGCAAGAAATATGGATTTAGAAAAAATTGGAAAGTTTATTGCTGAATCTAGAAAAAAGAAAAACATTACGCAACAAGAATTAGCCGAGAAATTAGGAATTTCAGATCGCACTATTGGCAATTGGGAAAATGGTAGAAATATGCCTGATATATCACTTTTTAAACCTCTATGTAATGAACTTGATATCACATTAAATGATTTAATAAGTGGTGAAAAAGTTAGTGAAAAAGAATATCAAGAAAAGCTTGAGGAAAATATTGTTAATACAATTGATTATTCTAATAAAAAAATAAAACGTATTAAATTAATTTATAAATTATTTATTATTTTTATAATTTTAACATTATTAAGTTTGTCTATTGTTTTTGAAATTGATATTACAAGAATGAGAAATAATGAACCCGTATTCTTTAGTACTTGGGGATTTAAGTATGCACCACCAGTAAATATAGATGATGTTAATATTGAAAACGTCATTAAAAAATATTTAATAGAAGAAGATGAAAAAAATAATCATTATGAAAACGAAAAATCTTTTGCTGCAATGAAAATTTATCTTATAAATGAAGATTTAAATAATAAATATTATGTTTATGCTTGGGTATTGCAAGAACAATATTATTTAGAAAATGGTGAAATATTTAGAAATGCTAGTTCATCTATTCCTTATAAATTTGAATTAATAAAAAAGAATTCTAAATTTATTGTAAAAAATTATGATATTCCTAGAGATGGAAGCTATTACGTTAAAGATATGAAAAAAATATTTCCTAATAGTGTATTAAGAGATGTAGATAATATTCATATCGATGGAACAATTGAAAGATTATCTTTAGAAATAGAAAACGAGGTTAATTTATATTTTCACAAAGAAGCTTAAAATGGATTATTTTGCATCAATAAGATTTTAATATTTTATTTTCCCTATTTGAGTGTTATAATATAAACACAAATTCAATTATTTAAATTCTTAAGGGAGGTTTTGAAATTGAAAGAATTAAAAGCAAAATATGATCAAATCACATCAGAAAGGGAAGAAATTTTAAAACAAATTCAAGTTTTAAAAGATGATGAAAATGGAATAATAAAAAAATATTTCAAATTATGTAGTGAAAATGAGGAATTATCTAAGTTACAAGAAAAATTATATAAGCAAATGAAGGTGGAAGAATATTCATCTTGTAATCACATATGGGTTAATGATTTTCACGATTATGATGGTTGGGAAGGACGCTCAAAAGATTATTGTGGCTGCATAAAATGTGGCTTAGATAGCAAAGTCTTTTATTTAATGGATCGCCATAATAATTATAAATTATTAACATTAGATCAAGCAATAATGTATGATTTTTTAAGAGATGAAAATGCTCATAAGAATGGTATTCAAACTAATATATTTTGTGATTTAGCTTTAGCAAAGGCAATATACTCAAGAATAAAAACTGCTCATCCTGATATTGATGATGAAACTGCAATAAAATATTTTAATGTTGCAATTAATGACATAAGAAATAAAGAAGTAAGCGATGAAAGAAAAGCAAGTAGAGCCAAAAGATTATTATTAAGTCCTAAATTTAATAAATGGGATGGCATTGACGTTATTTATAGATAATATTAATAATAAATTTAATTAAAATTACACTATATATAAATAGGTTATTATCAAGGAGGGATAATAACCTATTTTAATACCAAATAGTATTTATCTAGAAATTTATAAAAAAGTATTTACAAACAAATGTTTTAATGATAAAATGATAATAGTTCAAGAAAGTAAGGGGGAAAGAAAAATGAACGAAGAAATTATAAAAATTAAAGATGCTAATCCAACTTTTGAAAGTATTAAACATATTGATGAATATGGTAATGAGTATTGGTCTGCTAGAGAGTTAATGGCAGCACTTGAATATTCAAAATGGAGTAATTTTGTAGGTGTTATTAACAAAGCTAAAAGTACTTGTAATTTAAGCAAAAATAGCATTGCTGATCATTTTGCCGATGTCGGCAAAACGATAGATATGCCTAAAGGTGCTACAAAAACAATTGATGATTATAAATTATCAAGATATGCTTGTTATTTAATAGCCCAAAATGGTGATAGTAGAAAAGAAGTAATTGCTTTAGCTCAAACATATTTTGCAATTCAAACAAGAAAGCAAGAAATTTCTGAATTAGAGTATAGTAAGTTATCGGAAGATGAAAAAAGATTATATCAAAGGAATTTAACTAGAAGGGGAAATTATTCATTAAATATAGCTGCAAAGAATGCCGGAGTAAAAAATTTTGATCAATTTCATAATGCTGGATATAGAGGATTATATAATGGGGAGACAGCAGATGATATAGCGAAAAGAAAAGGATTAAGATACAGAGAAGATATTTTAGATAATATGGGAAGTGAAGAGCTAGCTGCCAATTTATTTAGAATTACCCAAACAGAATCAAAGTTAAAAAAAGATAATATTAAAAATGAAAATGATGCAAACGAGACCCATTATACTGTTGGCAGAAATATTAGAGAAGTTATTCTAAAAAATGGTGGAACCATGCCAGAAGATTTACCGACACCAAAGAAAAGCCTTAAAGAGTTAGAAAAAGAAAAGAAGAATAAGTTTATAGATCAAAAAATAAATATTAATCAAGCACTATAATATTCGAGTAAAAATAATATAAATGTTAAAAGTAAACTTTTGGTATATTTAATAAAATAGTTATAAATGTTATAGTTCTTATTGAGAGGAGAAAATTATGAATCAAGAGCAAATTGGAAAATTTATCGCTGAGCAAAGAAAATTAAAAGAATTAACTCAAGAAGAACTAGCAGAAAAATTAGGAATTACTAAAAATGCAGTAAGTAAATGGGAAAGAGGTTTATGTTTAATGGATATGTCTTTACTTAAACCTCTTAGTGAGATTTTAGGAGTAAGTGTAAATGATATACTTGCTGGGGAAATCATCAAAAGTAACAATATAGAAAAAAAGAGTGAAGAAAACATCATTAAATTAACGGAATTAGTTAATTTAAAAACTATGAAATATGGTGTTATTGGTATGGCTTTATTCTTTATCGTACTAGTTATTATTTCCGGATTTAAAAATGTTTCTTCTTCCTCTTTAGTTAGTTTATTGTGTGCTTATAATTCAGTGACTTTTTTAAGCCGTTATAAACTAAAAAAAGATAAAACGGATTTATTTACCGGTGTTATGTTCTTTATTGCGGTTATTCTAAACACTATTGCCTTTATAATGTCTTAGTATTAAATCAAATTACAAAACTCTACTAACTGTAGGTGTTAAAATTTGGACTAATATTATATAGTTGTTTTTGAAAGGAGCAAGAAATATGAATCAAGAAAAAATTGGTAAATTTATTGCCGAGCAAAGAAAAGAACAAAAATTAACACAAGAAGAGCTTGCTGAAAAATTAGGAATAACTTATAAAGCTGTATCTAAATGGGAATGTGGTAAAGGACTCCCTGATGCCTCAATTATGGTACAGTTATGTGAAATTTTAAATATTAGTGTTAATGATTTATTAAGTGGAGAAAAAATTGATAAAGAAAATTATCAAAAAAAATTAGAAGAAAATATTATTGATACTATAGACTATTCTAATAAAAAAGTTTTGAAAAAAAATAAATTAATCTTTAAAATGCTTATGTTTTTTGGCTTAGGTATAATTTTTATTGCTTTTACTATTTATCCTACTGATAGTAGTTGGGGATCAATTCACTCTGCTGTGGGTTTAATTATTTCTACTATTGGTTTTATGGGCATTAATAAAAATCAAACAATTTTTAAAAAAGTATTTTTAAGTATAAGCTATTTTTTAATAGGTTTTATCTTATTATTAAGTATTGATTATGCTAATGTTATTATAAATAAAGTTCCTCCAAGATTTTCTTATCTTATTAAAACAACTGATAATATGATTATTTATAAATCACCATTTTGTAATGTATATAGAATAAATAGAAATACTAAAAATGAATATTATATTGTTGATACAAAAAAAGAATATGAAGAAGATAATATTCCAATAACTCCCTTTAATAGAGATAAATCTGGCATAGAAACTATTATCAAATTTAAAAATAAATATGTTGGTAATAATAGTAACGATAGTCTTTTAATAGATCATTTACCGCTTGCAGAATATGGTTATGTTTTTGAAATTGATTCTGTAAATCTTTCTTTAACAATTGACTATCATATAACAGATTGGTATGTTAATGAAAATTATTATTTAGAAAAAGCTTTATTATATAATTCTGTTTCAATATTTGCATTAATAGATAATGTAGAACAAATTACTTTTAACTTTAGTGGAAATACTTATAAAGTAAGTAGAAAGCAAATAAAAGAATTATATCCTAATTTTAAAGATATTGTAGATAAAGATATTAATCAAAATAATTTTAATAAATATTTAGAAAACAAAATGAATGATAATGATTTTGTAGAAAATACATTTAAAAAGATATTTGTTAATTAAATTAAATAATTAAAGAGCAAGTTTCATATAAGATATATAAAATTTGCTTTTTCTTTGGTATAATATTGCTAAATTAATATATTTGTAAAGATGTGATAATAATGGATAATTATATATGTAAAATTGCTTCAATAAAAGAAATGCAAGAAAAATGGAATTATGAAATAAAAAGGAAAGGCCAAGATAAAAGTAATTGGATAAAATGGAAAAAAGAAAATATAGATAGTTATAAAAAAGGATGTATTATCCCTTATTATGGAATTTTAAATGGAAAGATAATATGCGAAGCAACAGTGCATTTAGAGGCTAAAACAGTCCAAAATAGTGACAATCTTATTGGTAATAAATGTGTTTATTTATCGGCTTTTCGTACAAACAAAGAATATCAAGGAAAAGGATATTTTAGTAAATTATTTCACTTTATGTTAGATGATTTAAAAAAGAGGGGATATGAATATGTTACTTTAGGAGTAGAACCTTTAGAAGAACGAAATAAAGAAATTTATAAACATTATGGTTTTACAGATTATATTAAAAATGGCAAAGAAATTTATCCTAATGGAACAATTATAGAAGTTGAATATTATCGAAAAAAATTATAATTGCAAATCATTAATTTTAGTAAACATTTACATGGTAATATAATTGGAAACCTATAAAAATAATATAGCGTTTTCATTTCCAAAAGTTTCTAAATTTTAATAGTTTTGGAAATATTTTTCCAAAAGTTGACTTTATATCAATTTTAATATATAATTAAATGCAAGAGGGATGAAAACCATGATAGAAAGAATAGAATATCTTGAACAATTAAAAAGATTTAAAGATAAGGATTTAATCAAAGTAGTTACTGGAATAAGAAGATGTGGTAAATCCACATTATTTGAATTATTTATAAATTATTTAAAAAAAACTGGCATAAAAGATAATCAAATAATAAAGATAAATCTTGAGGATGCTGACTATAATTTTGAAAGTTACAAAGAATTATATGATTATGTAAATCAACGATTGGATTCTAAAAAACAATTTTATGTATTTTTAGACGAAGTTCAAAATGTTCCTATGTTTCAAAAAGCAGTAGATAGTTTATATATAAAGAAAAATGTAGATGTTTATATAACTGGTTCAAATGCTTATTTATTATCTGGAGAACTTGCAACATTATTATCAGGAAGGTATGTAGAAATAAAATTACTGCCATTATCATTTAAAGAATATTTAAGTGCATTTAATAATTTAAATAAAAGTCGTTATGATTATTTCTTAGATTATATGAAATATGGTGGAATGCCAGGAAATATATCTATACTTCAAGATAATCCAAATGATTTAGATATTTATTTAGATGGCATATTTAGTACAATAGTTTATAAAGATATAATAACAAGAAATAATATAACAGATAAAATGCTTTTAGAAAGGGTATTAAAATTTATATTTGATAGCATAGGTAGCCCAATATCTACTAAAAAAATAAGTGATACATTAACAAGTAAAGGAATGCCTACAAGTAATCATACAGTTGAAAACTACATATCTGCATTTTTAGAAAGCTTTTTAATATATAAAGCTGAAAGGTTTGATATTAAAGGTAAGAATTTACTTGCTAGAGACTACAAATACTATGTTGCAGATCAAGGATTAAGAAGTTTTTTATTAGGTAAAAAAGCGGATAGTGATATGGGGCATGTATTAGAAAATATAGTTTATCTTGAATTATTAAGAAGAGGATATAAAGTATATGTTGGAAAAGTAGATGATTTAGAAATAGATTTTGTTGCGGAAAATAGAGATGGATTAAAATACTTTCAAGTAGCATTAACAGTTAGAGATGATAAAGTATTAGAAAGAGAATTAAGGCCATTACAAAAAACAGGAGACCATTATCCAAAATATTTAATAACTTATGATATGGATTTGGAAACTGATTACGATGGCATAACAAAAATCAATATAGTGGATTGGTTATTAAAATAAAGAATAACTTTACCTTTAATTAAAAAAATATAAAAAGTGAGAGATATGTATGGATAAATTTGAATTACAGGATTTTAATAAAAGAATTGAATTAAATACAGATTTAGAAAATATTTCTAGAGAAATATGCAAAGCTTATGAATTAGGTAATTTTTTATCTAATGAATTAATAACAATAGGCTATGAAGATTATAATTATTATTTAACAACTTCTAAAGGAAAATATTGTGTAAAAATTTTTAATAAAGAAAGAACAAAAGAAGATGTTGAAAATTATTTAGTTAGGATAAAAGCTGTTGCCAATAGTGATGTTACTTGTTTCTATTGGATATTTATTAATAAATATTTATGGTGTTATAAAATGGAGTATTGAGGCAAAGAAAAATAAAGAGGTGAACTAAATGAAAATAATAACAGTATGTGGAAGCCTAAAATTTTATAAAGAAATGGTTGAAATTACTGAAAAAATGGAATTGCAAGGAAATTGCATGCTAGTACCAATATATAATCCTAATAAAGCTAGTAAAGATGATTTTACTGAAGAAGAAGCTTTGATGCTTGATAAAATGCATAAAGAACGAATAAAATTATCAGATGCTATTTTAGTTGTTAATGTTAATGGTTATATTGGAAGTAGCACAAAAAGTGAAATTGAATTTGCTAAAGCATTAAATAAAGAAATAATTTATTATACAGATTTACTGAAATAAAAGGAGAGTAAGTAAGATATTGATCACCAAATTCACCATTTCTATATCTTAACATAATATTCTTATATTTTTCTAAATTAGTACTTAAAGGTTGTTCTTCTAAATTCATTTTAAATCCTCCTAAAGATCATTTTAATGATAAATATTATTAAACCAAAAGTCAATACTTATCTGCTTTTTGTTAATTTTTTTTTCTTTTTAAATTTTCTTTATTAATACATAATTGTTCTTCGCATTTTTTTAAAATATATTTGATTTTAGTTAATGCTTTTATATATTTTATTTTCCTTTCCAAAAAAAGTGATTAGTTTAACAAAATTGTTATTTAAATACAAATTTGATCTATTTAAAGACTTTTTAAAAGAAATTTAGTATAATTAAATTAAGGAGGAATAAAATGAAGGAGATATTTAAAAGAACAACTAATTCTATCATTTTTTCATCTATTATAGCTATTATAGTAGGCTTAATTTTAATATTTTATCCATCTATATCTTTAAAAACAATGGGTATAATCGCCGCCATTTATATAATAGTATATGGGATTATTTTAATTATTCTAGATGTTAAAGCTTATCAATACTATATACCTTTTGATGGCATGTTACCAGGAATTTTATCGGTTGTTTTAGGAATTATTCTTATTTGTAAACCAAGTATCTTATCAATAGTTTTTACTATTGCTATTGGTGTTTGGATTATTTTAACAAGTATAAATTCTTTAAAATTATCATTAGCTTTAAAAGATGAAGATATTCCTTGGATTTTACTATTAATTCTTGGAATACTTGATTTAATTATAGGTGTTATAGTGGTCTTTAATCCTTTTGAAGCATCTTTAACTCTTTCAATATTTATTGGTATTATGTTAATTATTCATGCTATTATTGATATTATTGATATGGTAATTATTAAAAGAGATATTAAAAGAATTAGTAGTGCTTTTGCAAGAAGAATAAAATAGCTACTTATTCTTTTTTAAATGAAATATTATGGAAGAAAAAATTGAAGAATTTAAAAAAATGCTTAAAGAAAGTAATAAAGTAGTTTTCTTTGGTGGAGCAGGAGTATCGACTGAAAGCGGTATTCCTGATTTTCGAAGTAAAGATGGTCTTTATAATATGCAGTATAAATATGAGCCAGAAGTAATATTAAGTCATTCCTTTTTTATAAATAATAGAGAAGAATTTTATGAGTTTTATAAAAATAAAATGAACTCTTTGAAGTATGAACCTAATATTACTCATCGAAAATTAGTAGACTTAGAAAATAATGGCAAATTAAAAGCTATTATTACCCAAAATATTGATGGGCTTCATCAAAAAGTCGGTTCTAAAGCAGTATATGAATTACATGGTAGTGTTTATCGAAATCATTGCCTTAAATGTCATAAATTTTATGATGGGAAGTATGTTTTTGAAAGCAAGGGCATTCCCAAATGTAGTTGTGGAGGAATAATTAAACCGGATGTTGTTTTGTATGAAGAAGCACTCGATGAAGATGTCTTAAATGAAGCAATTAAATCTATTAGAGAGTCTGACATGTTAATTATTGTTGGAACCTCTTTAACAGTGTATCCCGCAAGTGGTTTAATAAATTATTTTAATGGTAAATATTTAGTTTTAATTAATAAAGATAAAACACCTTATGATTATAAAGCTAATTTAGTAATCAATGAATCATTAGGTAAAGTATTTGAAAATATATAAATTGTTAGATGAAAGGAAGGAATATATATGTGTACAGCAATAACTTATAATACAAAAAATCATTATTTTGGGAGAAATTTAGACTTAGAATATTCTTATAAAGAAACAGTTACTATTACGCCTAGAAATTATCCTTTTAAATTTAGAAAGGCAAAAGAAATAAATACCCATTATGCCTTAATTGGCATGGCTTATGTAACAGATAACTATCCACTATATTATGATGCTATTAATGAAAAAGGATTAGGTATGGCTGGTCTTAATTTTCCTAAAAATGCTTATTATAATGAAGTAGATTCATCACTAGATAATATAGCTCCTTTTGAATTTATTCCTTGGGTTTTATCACAATGTGCAAGTATCAAAGAAGTAAAAGAATTATTAAAAAAGATTAATCTTGCTAATATCAATTTTAGTGATATGCTACCTGCTTCTCCTCTTCATTGGATTATTAGTGATAAAGAATGTTCTATAACTGTTGAAAGTGTAAAAGATGGCTTAAAAATATATGATAATCCTGTTGGAGTTTTAACTAATAATCCAACTTTTGATTATCATATGTTAAACTTAAATAATTATATGAGTTTATCTATTGAACAACCAGTTAATAATTTCTCATCTAAATTAAATTTTGATATTTATAGTCGGGGTATGGGTGCCTTAGGATTACCTGGTGATTTAGGAAGCGCTTCTAGATTTGTTAAGGCGGCATTTACGAAAATGAATTCTTTGTCAGATCCTACTGAATTAAGTAGTGTTAGTCAATTTTTTCATATTTTAGGTTCTGTCGAACAACAAAGAGGATGTGTTCATATGGGTGAAGATAAATATGAAATAACTATTTATAGTTCATGCTGTAATATGGATGAAGGTATTTATTATTATAAAACTTATGATAATAGTAGAATTATTGGTGTAGATATGCACAAAGAAAATTTAGAAGGAACAAATTTAATAAGTTACGAACTGCAAAAAGAAAAACAAATATTAATGCAAAATTAGACATTAATATTTGTCTTTTTTATTTAAACAATTTATTAACAACATTAACAATTTCCACTATTACATTGCTAGTTTTACTTTGATAAATTAAATTTTTAGCAAGAGTTGGATTATCTGTAATAATATTATCAACATTTAAATTAATCATTTTATTAATACTTTCTTCGGTATTAACTGTCCAAGCATAGATTTGTTTTCCTTCATTATGTAATTTAGAAACCATCGTTTTAGTAACACTTGTTGCTTCTACACTAAAATAATCAGCAGCATCTAATTTAGATATATCACCATAAGCAAGAGCAGTTACATAAACAGTTATAATATTTTCGCTAACTTTTTTAATATTTTCTAAAACATCATAAACTTGAGAAGTAATAACACAATCATTTTCAAAATTATATTTTTTAATAATATTAACTACATTTTTTTCAAAATCTTTTTCTTTACCAGTTGGTTTTAATTCAATATTTAATTTCATATTATTATCTTTCGCCCATTTAATAACATCTTCAAATAAAGGTACTTTTTCTCCCTCAAATTCTTTTCCTTTAAATTTACCAACATCTAATTTTAATACATCTTCAATTGTGGCATCCCAAGTATTCAAATTAACTCCAGATGTTCTTTTAAAATTAGTGTCATGTAATACAATTAGATTATTGTCTTTAGTTTGTTGAATATCAAGCTCAATCCAATCAGCACCAAGCTCTTTAGCTCCAACAAAAGCACTCATTGTGTTTTCGGGATATAAAACCGATGCTCCCCTGTGGGCCGTTACTTCCATTGTTCTTAAATATTCAACGTTAAGATTAAATTTACCTTTCATAATTAAATTAGTAAATAAAGTTAAGATAATTAAAATTATTATTGTTAATACAATAATTATATAATTTTTCTTTTTTTCATCTTCTTGCGTCCAATTAATATTAACTATTTCTTCTTTTCTTTCTTTTTTATGATGGTAAAATAGAGCACTTAATATTATATAACTAATCGCTGTCGATAATATTGTATAAATAATAAAAGAGGCCGCTATAACAACCCAAGTAATAGTTATTAATAAAGAATTTAAAATAGTTAAATGATTAAATATTTTATTAATGACTATAATAATTATAATTTCTAAAATAATAAATAATAAATAAACTATACTTAAAAGTATTTGAGTTAAACTAATTTTTATTAAATCTTTTAGATGATTTTTC
This sequence comes from uncultured Bacilli bacterium, assembly GCA_947631365.1. GTDB lineage: Bacteria > Bacillota_I > Bacilli_A > RF39 > UBA660 > SIG200. The sequence continues at coordinate 14,446 of CANRLB010000016.1, forward strand.
TTACTTAAATTATTACTTTTTTTAATGGCTTCTTTAAAATTGCAATCTTCTAAAAAATAATAATGTAAACTATAAATCCATCTTAGAAATAAAACCATTAAAAGAATAATTAAAAGAGCATAAAGAATAAATAACGTTTGATTATCTTTAATAAAATCCATAATAAATTCGGGAATTTTAATTGATGATATTAAATTAATACCTATTCCCATATTAAGAAAAGGAATTAAAAATATTACTAAAAAGACAATCAAAATATTTTTTAAATGCAATACTTTTAAAGACTTTTTTAAAGAATATTTTATAGCGTCTTTTAATTTAATCTTTTTCTTATGATATGATCCATCAGTTAAATAAATAATAACGCCAATATCAAAAATACTATAAAAAGTTAATAAGAAGAATAAAATAATTAACATAACCAAAGTAATTGGATTAAGTAAAAAATTTAAAAAATTCTCTTTTGTTAAATAACTATAACCAGTTAAATGGGTTATTAAATTAAATAATCCTAAGAATATTGGTGATGCCACTAAAACAGTTAATAATTTAAAAATAAATTCAAATTTAAGTAAATTTTTTAAATTATAACTAGTTAAATTTTTAACATCTCTTAACATAAAACACCTCTTTACATATAAATTATTTTAGCAAAAACATTATTTACTAGCAATCTATAAATTAATCTTTTTTTTTAAATTCTTTTTTTGTATAATTAAATTAGGTGAAGCTAAATGAAAGAGAATAACAAAGGGAAAAAGAAAATATTAATTATTTTAGCTATTATATTAGTACTTATATTAATAATTGCTTCTATTTATTTTATCTTTTTTCATAAAAATAAAAATATAGAGGAAAACCAAGCAGATAAGTTAGTTATTGTTGATAAGAAAAGTTTTAATGAATATGAATATAAATATTTATTTAATGATTATATTTTAGTTACTAAAAATAATACTTTGGGGGCTATTTCTAAAAATGGTGAAGTAGTTATAGATTTTATTTATAATGGTAATGCTATTATTTCATCATCTAAAAATGGTTTAGTAATAAATGATAATAATAAATATTATTTATATGATAAAAATTTAAAATTAATTACCGAAACTGATTCTTACATTACTCTAGTTGATGATTTAAAAGATGATACATTATATTATTATAATAATAATATTTTATATAACACTCAAAATGAAAAAGTCTATTCTGATATAGATGGTTATTTTAATAAAGTAGGAAATTATATTTTTAGTGATCATAATATTATTAATCTAGATACTAAAAAGAATATTAAAATAAATTATTTTATTACTAATGATTCTTATGTATATGCTTCAAGCATTGATGAGGAAAAATTATATCTTTATGATTTAGTTAATAATACTTTTAAAGAATATAAAATAAAGACGATATACACTAATGGCTTTAGCCTAGAAGATAATGATGGATATACTTATTCATTTTCGGATAACTATGGTTTAGTTGATAATAAAAAAGTAATAGATATTCAAAATTATCACTTTAGTTTTAATAAGTGTTCTTTTGGTTTTCAAGTATATGATCAAGATAATAATCTTCTAAGTGAAGATTGTTATGAAGATTATGTTATTAGTGAAGGAAGTAAGGCTTTAAATCTCTTAAAAGAAAATAATATTTATCTTTTATATAATAATAAAATAGAAAAAAGTGATAACGATACTTTTATAATAGGTAAATATTTATCTCATTATGAAGGGCTAGAAAATAGTTTTATAACATTAAATGATTTAAATGGTGAAAAAATAGCTAATAACCCTTGTAGTTATAATCTTAAATATTTAAATAATAATACTTATTTATGTGAAAATGGTGCCTCTAATTTTTTAGTTGATGAAAATTTAAAACCTAAAACTAAAGAATATGATTTAATTAATTGCCTTAATAATTCTAATTATTGTCTTTTTAAAGAAGGTAAAAAATATGGTTTATTATTTAATGGCGAAGTAATTATTCCAAGTCTTTATTATAATATGGTAATAAGTGATGATCATACTAGAATAATTGGTGAAAGTTTATTTAACTTTGATATCTTTTATTTAAATAAAAATAGTAAATCTTTAACTAAAAAAGATTTAGAAGTTAATTTTTCTAAACCATATCAAAATATAAAAACTGATGATTTAATTAATGAATATAATTTAAGCTGGATGAAAGAGACAATTAATGAAAATGAAGAATTATTTAAAAAATATGCTTATATTACTTTAAATAATAATCTTCTTAATAATTATCAAAATAAAGTCTTATATTTATTTTATGAAATAGCGTTAAATAAAGATTATTTAGATGAATATTATTTATTATCATCTTTAAAAAAATTAAAT
>CANRLB010000017.1 GCA_947631365.1 uncultured Bacilli bacterium
ATAATATAAAGATAAAAGTAGATAAAGATAAAGAAGAATTAATAAAACCAAGTAAATTAAGTAGAGTAAAAGAATTAAAAGAAAGTACAACAAAGACATTATTAGAAAATAAATTAAAAGAGAAATATAGTTCATATACAAAAGAATCAAGAGTAATAGAAAAAAGTACAATAGGACCAAATAGTGAAATAACCTATGAAACATATTTATGGATAGATTATAATGCTGGAAATGAGACACAAGGAAAAGATTTTAAAAGTATAATAAGCATAGTAATAAACAATCCAGAAGAAAGTGTAGAAAGTGGATTAGAGTTAAATGCTGGAGAAAAAATAATAGCACAACATCAAAAAGGATTAAGTACAACATTATTAGGAGATATGTACAGGTTTGTAGGGACAAAAGAAGATGTCGATAATTATATATGTTTTGGATATAATAATGCTGAAACAGATTGCAATGACATAACAAGCGATTATATGTACCGAATAATAGGGATAACTCCTGAAGGACAAATGAAACTAATTAAGAATACAGCGTTAAGAGAAGAAAGTACAAAAGAGTTTCGATGGCATAGTGCTTATAATAAAGCATCTTGTGATGATGGAAGTTGTGTTTGGCCTCAGTCATTAATATTCAAGAGACTAAATGGAACAAGTGATGGAAAAGCCACCGGATACAATGGAAATACAAATATCTTTGTTGATAGTAGTACATATCCATATATGTCTTTGTCATCTCCTTGGTATTCGAAAATAGCTACCCATAATTGGTGGTATGGAGATGCATATGAATCTGCAACTAATGTAACAGCAGATCAGATGTATCTAAGAGAAACAGGACAACAAGAAGTAGACCAGGAATATGATGCAAGCGGTTCACACCCTGCTGCTTCTAAATGGCCTGAAGATCAAAAAGTAGAAGCTAAAATAGGCTTAATGTACTTACACGATTATTACTATTCGTACTCATTAGATTATGCAAACGACACATATGCAACTTGTTATTCAAATACATCTTGTAAAAATAGTTGGATGAATATAAGTGAAAATGGAAAAAGTGATGATAACCAATATGAATGGACAATGACGCGTTATGGTCGCTATAGCAACGGGGATTACGATGCATGGCGTGTACTCCCGCATGGGTTCGTGGGGGGAGTCTACTTGGGCTCCAGCATTTCGATTCGACCCGTCTTTTATCTTAAGTCTTCTACAGATATAATGAAAGGAAAAGGTTCAAGTACAGAACCATATATTATTAAGAAATAAATAATATAATATTAAATTAAAAGTGTGATAAAAATAAAAGTAAAAAATACAATATAATATGAAGAGAATGTTTAAAGTATTTTTTACTTTTTTTATATGTGTATTAGTTTTATATGCCTTTAAAGTTAGAGCTATTTTACCTTTAAGTGGTAAAACTATTATCATTGATCCTGGCCATGGTGATAAAGACCCTGGGACTAGTTATGGAAAAATATATGAAAAAGACATTAATTTAAGTATTAGTTTATATTTAGAAAAAAGTCTAAGTAAATTAGGGGCAAGTGTTATATTAATAAGAGATGGTGATTATGATTTATCTTTACCTAATGCCACATATCGAAAGAAAAGTGATTTTGATAATCGAATTAAAATGATTAATGAAAGTGATGCTGATCTTTATTTAAGTATACATTTAAATTATTTAAGTGATGGTAGTTATTATGGCCCTCAAGTGTTTTATAATAAAGATAATGAAAGTTTAGCTAAAGTAATGCAAGATGTTATGAATGAAAGACTTAAGGGAGATAGAAAAGTTAAAAAGATACCTAATGATACATATATGTATAGTAAACTTAATAAAAAAGGAATTTTAATTGAATGTGGTTTTTTATCTAATGGCAGAGAAAGAGAGTTACTTAAAAGTGAAGACTATCAGCAAAAGATTGCGGATGCCATAAGTGTTGGGATTATTAAATATTATCAATACTAATTTTCTTAATTTCTTCTAATAATTTATTAATATCTTCATTTTTATGAATAACTTTATAAGCTAAGTTATTAATTTTAACTGCATTTAATAAAGCATAATCATATAATTCTTTTAAAGAATAATTATAAATTTTATTTTCATAATTAGGATGATGCCATTGCTCTTTATTAGAATTAATTAATATATCATTACACTCATTAATTCTTAATTTATTGTTCTTTTTTTTAGGAAATAATTTATATAAGAAATTTATTAATTTAAAGTAAGTATTAATAAAATAACGATAAGCATAATAGCCAATATTATGAGATTTTTGAAAAATGTAACCAATATTTTTTTCATTATGGGTAGTAAGATATGAATGATTTAGAAGTTCTAATAAATTATTATCAAACTTTAATTTAGGAATTAATGTTTGATATATTTTACCTCGCCATTTTTCTTGGTTATTATTTAAATAATAGTAACCATCTAACATAAATTCAATATTAGTATGGGGAATATTTATATTTGTTACTTGATAATTTATAAAGGGATGTATAATGGTATCTAAAGTATAATGATTAATAATGCCATAAATCATATTAGTATAAATAGAATTATTATCTAAATTATGATCTTTTATATATAAAATGGCATTTTTAAAAAATAAATCTACTTTCTTTTTATGAGATCTAATTCCCAAATTACGATAATAAGACCATTTAAAAGGATAATAATATAAATTATCAAATCCTTGATTAAACATATTATAATAATTGATATTTTCTAAAATTTCTTTTTGAAGTGTTTTATTTAATTTTTTTAAGACTTTTTGTCCAAAGAGATAATGGGTATATACGGCTGGCATAAAAATCCTTCTTTCTTATTAAATTATAACAAATTTCACAAAAATATCACTAAAATAATATGAAAAATACAATAAAAAGGAATATATTTATAATGTTTCTTGTGGTATAATTTAAGTTAGGTGAATAAATTATGGGGTCTAAAACATTTAAAAATTTAGATGAACAGATTGAAATATTAAAAGATAAAGGGCTCGTTATTGATGATATAGATTATGCCAAAGAAATCCTTCTCCGTGAAAACTACTTTTTTTTAAGTGGCTATAGGCATTTATTTTTAAGAGATGATGGCAGTAGAAAATTTATTAAAGGAACCAATTTTCGAGAAATTTATAGTATGTTTTCTTTTGATAGGCAGCTTAGAAATATTTTATTTAAAAATATCTTAATAGTTGAAAATAACTTAAAAAGTATTTTATCTTATGTTATGAGTAAAAATCATGGTTTTAAAGAACATAATTATTTAAATGCCGATAATTTTGATAAAGATTATAGAAAAGGCAAACAAATTAATGATTTATTAAGAAAAATGAAAAGACAAATAAGCGTTAATGGAAGACAACATCAAGCAACAAGCCATTATATAAATAACTATGGATATATTCCTCTTTGGGTTGTAGTTAAGGTTTTATCTTTTGGAATTGTTGGTGAATTATATTCTGTTTTACAAAAAGAAGATCAAGAAGAAATAGCTAATGTTTATAAAGTATCCATTTGTAACATGATAGATTATTTACCAATATTAGCTAATTATCGTAATTTATGTGCACATGAAGATTTATGTTTTAATAATAAAATGCATAAAAAGATTAATAAAACTAAATATCATGATTTACTTGATATTCCAATTGATGAAGAAGGAAATTATATTTGTGGGGAAAGTGATTTATTTGCTATAGTTATTATTATGAAAGAATTGTTAAAAGAAGAAGATTTTGTCTTAATGATGAATGAAATTAGTTATGAATTAGATGTTTTGGATGGTAAATTACATACAATTGAAATAGATGATGTTTTAGATGAAATGGGATTTCCCGTAAATTATAAAGAAATAGTGAGGATGAAATAATGAAACAAAATAGTAGTTCAAAAACAAGAGTAATTGTTTATACAATTTTTATATTAATGTTGGGAATATTTTTGGCTTATGGCTTTATATATAAATTTCCTAAATTATTTCAAGAAACAATAACAAAAATTGAAAAAGATGTTACTGTTACTGATAAGGGTATTGCTGATGCAGTAGATAAAATATATGATTCAGTAATTATTGTATCAAATTATAAGAAAGAAACTCTATATGCATCAGGTAGTGGTTTTATATATAAAAAAGATGATGATAAATTTTATATAATAACTAATCATCATGTTATTGATGGTGGCGATAATTTTAAAATTACTTATTCTGATGGTGAAGAAGTAGTAGCTAAACTTGTAGGTAGTGATCAATATGCTGATATAGCTGTTTTAGAAACTGATGCTAAAGAAAATATAGAAGCAGTAGAATTAGGATCAACAGATTCTTTAAGAGTTGGAGATACGACATTTACCGTTGGAGCTCCTTTAGATTTTGCTTATTCTTGGACGGTAACTAGAGGAATTATTTCAGGTAAAGAAAGACTTGTTGAAGTAACTCTTAGTGATAATACTGATGATGATTTTATTATGAATGTTTTACAAACTGACGCTGCCGTTAATAGTGGTAATTCAGGTGGACCTTTATGTAATTCAAATGGTGAAGTTATTGGGGTAATTTCAGCCAAAATAAGTAGTACAGGAGTTGAAGGTATGGGCTTTGCTATACCGATTGAAAACGCTATTGAAAAAGCAGAGGGAATAATTAATGGTGATGCCAGTGATTATCCTTCAATTGGTATATATCCTGTTAATGTTAGTACGGTATTAAGAAATAGTCTTAGAGATCAAACTTACTTCCTTTACTTAATGAAATATAATATTACAAAAGGAGTATTAGTTTATGATGTTGAAGATGGAACTGCAGCTTCTAAAGCTGGGTTAAAAGCTATGGATGTTATAACAAAAATTAATAATAAAGAAATTAGTAATGTTGCTTATTTAAGATATGAGCTTTATAAACATAAAATAGGTGATACTATTCAAGTAACAATTAATAGAAAAGGCGAAGAAAAAGTTCTTTCTTTGAAAATGATAGCTAGTTAGGAGGATATTTTATGAATACAGAAGTTAAAACTTCACATAGAATAATAGCATATCTATTAGATATATTATTAGTTTATATCATAATTAGCTTTTTAGTAAGTATTAGATTTATAAATCCTTATTATGATGAATATTTAGAGGCATATAATAAATATAGTGAAATATTAACAAAAGAGGAAAATGATGTAAATAAGATAGTTGATACAGCCAAAGATTATTTTTATGACATAAATAAGTATGGCATAGTTTATAATATTGCCTCTTGTGCAGTGATAATTTTATATTATGGTTTATTTCAAAAATATAATAATGGACAAACTTTAGGAAAAAAGATTATGAAAATAAAAGTTGTTGATAATAAATCAAATGAAAATCCTTCCCTTATAAAATATTTTCTTCGTATCTTACCATTACAATATATTTATATTGGTAGTTTTCTTCCAATGTTATTAAATGCTATTTTAGTTTTATTTTTAAATCATACTCTTTATTTATATAGCTATACTTTAATTATGACAATATTTATGATTATTACTATAATTAATATTTGTTTTATTGCATTTAGGAAAGACCATCGTGGGTTACATGATTTACTAGCATCAACAAAAGTCGTTTATGAATAGAGAGAAATCTCTATTTTTAGTTGTTTTATTATAATAATTATGATAGAATAAAAAAAATTGAAAGGAAAAAAAGATGAAAAAATTAATTAATTTATTATTATGTTTAATAGTATTATTTGGAGTTGCTGGTTGTGGTAAAGAATATTCAGATAACATTGTAAAAGTAAGGGAAAATTTTAACCCTTGGCAATTAGAAACTAAAGAAAATGTTGGTGAGCTTCTTGATAAAGCTTTGGAAAAAGCTAAATGGAAAGATAAAGATAATATAGTAACTGTTACTGGTAAAGATCAAAAAACCCAAAATGATGTAAAAATTACTTTTGAAATAGATGGCGATAACATTAATTTTGATAAAATGATAATTGATGGTGAAGAAAAAGATTACATTGGCTTTTTTGAATATATCAGAGATTATGCTGAATAAAAACCATTTATTGGTTTTTTTAATTGGCTATAGAATTTTTTTATGATAAAATAAGTTTGGGAGTTATTATGAAAAAATTTTATAAAATATTGGAAGAAAAAATTGCTATTGCTTTAAATAAAAAAAATTATGAAATTGATAAAGCTGTTGTTTTAGAATCTAATCGTCCTGACTTGGGTGATTATCAATTTAATGGAGCAATGAATTTAGCTAAAATTTATCATAAAAATCCTTTAGAAATAGCAAATGAGCTTGCGGAAGTTTTAAAACAAGATTCCTTTTTTAAAGAAGTATCTGTAGCATCTCCTGGATTTGTTAATATGTCAATTAGTGATGAAGCTTTAATTTCTTTTATAAATTTAGATGATTATGAGTATCCTCAAAAGAATGAATTGATTTTTTTAGATTATGGGGGAGCAAATGTAGCTAAAAGTTTACATGTTGGTCATTTACGAAGTGCAAATATTGGTGAAGCTTTAAGAAGATTATGTAATTATTTAGGTTATCAAACTATTTCGGATACACATTTAGGAGATTTTGGTAGACCTTTAGGATTGGTTATTTTAGAACTTAGTAAAAGATACCCACAGTGGCAATATTTTAATAATGATTATTGTGGTCCTTACGAAGATGTACCTATTACTAATGAGTTATTAGAAGAAGTTTATCCATATGCCTCTAGTAAAGCTAAGGAAGATGATAATTATTTAAAAGAAGCTCAAGAAATGACAAAAAGATTACAAGATCATGAAAAAGGTATTTATGATTTATGGCTAAAAATAATGGAAGTATCTAAAAGTAGTATAAAAAAAATATATGAACGTCTTAATACTCATTTTGATTTATATAAAGGTGAAAGCGATGCAGAATCATATGTTCCAGAATTGCTTGCTTATTTAAATAAGCTTGATATAGTAAAAGATAGTGAAGGGGCTAAAGTTATTGATGTAAGAGAAGAAGATGATAAATTAGAGATACCTCCAATGTTATTAATTAAATCTGATGGGGGAATTCTTTATAGTACAACAGAGTTAGCAACTATATATGAAAGAATGAAAAATTATCATCCTCATCAAATATGGTATATGACTGATAAAAGACAAAGTTTGCACTTTACGCAAGTTTTTAGAGCGGCTTCAAAAGCTCGAATTATTGATTCTAACACAAAATTAATTTTTGCTGGTTTTGGAACTATGAATGGTAAAGATGGTAAACCTTTTAAAACTCGTGATGGGGGAGTTATGAGATTAGAAGATTTACTTAATGATGTTAAAAAAGAATGTCTTAAGCATTTAAATGAAAATATAATTGATAATCGAGAAGACATTTCAGAAGATATTGCTTTATCAGTTATAAAATATGCTGATATGATTCCCAATCGCGAAACTGATTATAATTTTGATATAGAAAAATTTTGTGATTTAGAAGGTAAAACTGGGCCTTATATTTTATATTCAACAATTAGAATGAAATCACTTTTAAATAAAGCTTTAGAAAATGGTTTAAAATATAATAAATTACATCTTATTGCTAATAATTTTGATCGAGAAATATTGTTAATTTTGAATAATTTTGATATTATATTAGAAAAGGCTTTTGATTCCCAATCACTTAATGATATAACTGAATATTTATATCGATTAAATAATAGTTATAATAGATTTTATAATGAAAATCATATATTAACAGAAAGTGATGAATTAAAAAAAGAATCATGGCTTTATTTAACAAGTATTGTTTATAAAATTAATAATATTTTGTTAGATATACTGGCAATTAAAATACCAGAGAAAATGTAAGTTATATAAATTTGGGGAGGTAAATATGGAAGAAAAATTAAAAAAATTGTATGACTGTGTTTTGAATGAAAAGGAGTTAACAACTAGTATCTTAAAAAAATATGGTATTACTGGCTATTATATTTCTAAGTTTATTAATGAAGGTATAATAAAGAGAGTTGCTTTGGGTAAATATAAATTAGTAAATAAGCAAAATACTGTTGATAAATCAGTTAATTTAGAAAATAATCCAATAAGCAATTCTAAATCTTTGGAACAAAATATTCCTTTAGAAATTGGCAAAATATTAAATATTTTAATTAGTGAGAGAGCTAATGGAACAAAAGAAAATAATAAAGATCATTACAATTCAAGGGAAAAAATAGCTAAATATTTGCAAAAAATAAATAAAGAACATTATTACTATGTAATATCATCTTATATTGAAATAGATGATTTACAAAATGATTTAGCATATAGTGATGTTGTTAATATATTAGTTGGATTAAGTAATGGAACTTATGAATTTGATATTGACTATTTTGCTAGGGAATTTTATAAAGCTGGTCAATTAGGAAATGTAAAGTTAGCTAGAATATATTATAAAATAATTAAAAATTCATCTACATTTACAAAAGCATATCAAATTGCTGATGGAATGCAAGATACACTAGATTATTATGAACAAAAAGCTTTAAAAAGAGAACCAAGTAGAAGTGCAAGACAACGTTAGAATATATTAAAAGAATGCTTTTTTAATTAGCATTCTTTTTATCAAATTCTTTTTTTAAATATCCATTATATAATAATATATCGTATAATTTTTGATTTAATATTAAATCATATTCCCCAATATATTCAAAGATTCGCGGATTAAATCCTAGTTTAAATCTGTTTAATCCAGAATAGGGATTTTCGTTTTTAAAATCTCCAACAACACCATTTAAATCTAAATAATCAAATGTTTCTTGATAATATTTAATAATATTATAATATAAGAAATAATTAGGAGCAAATCTTTTATAATTCTTATCATGAGCATTTATAACAATTGATACAGTATTATTATGTTTAACAACTAAAGCACCAGCAATATATATTTTTTCTCTTTTTTCACTGATGCCTTTGGAGGCTTCAAGAATATCATTTTTATAAGATAAAAGGGTTTTATCACTACTCATTTTAGCATTTATATTTTTTTCATTATTATATTTGATTAATTTTTCATTAAGATAATTATTACGATTTAATTCAATGTTATAAATATATTGACTATTTTGTAAAAATTCTTCATAATCAATTGATACTAAAAATAGATCAATGGCATTATCTTTAGCAAATACGGTATAATAATCTTGATAATAATAAATATCTTTATCAATTGTGTTTTTTAATAAATTATAAAAAATTGGTAAATTATCTTTAGAGACTTTCTCAAATACTAAGCCTTTTCTTATGGCTTTTTTTACTTTATTACGATTATTTTTATTTAATTTATATGCCTCAAATTCTTTTAAATTGATAAAGGCATTAAAACGAGGCAATTGAGCTTCAAAATACATATTATCTGCTAATTTTTTAAAATTATGTTGAGTTAAAATGTCTTTTATATGATAATTTTCATTATATGATGTATTAAAATTTTCTGTATTAACTTCACCAATAGGTAAATTAGGATTTAGTTTAATAAAAATAACTTTTTTACTTTCATAATATTTTTTTACTTCTTCAACAAAAATATTTAAAAGATTTTCATTGTTATAATCGATTAAAAAACCTCTTGGAGCATAACCATAATAACTTTGTAAACCAATTTCTTTAAGTAATATCAAAGAGGCCGCTAAAATATTATTATGAAAATCTTTTAAACCAATTAATTCGTAATCATAACCACTTTCAGCTTTAAGCATAGCATAGTTAATTGTTTGATAATAATTAGTTAAAGGATGGTTTTTTTGAAAATTATTAAATTCTTCGATACTAAGTACTTCAATATGCATAAAATCACCTCTTCTTAAGATAATTATTATATCATAAAAGCCTTGAATTAAAAAGAATTAATTGATACAATTTATTTGGTGATGTAAAGATGTTAGAAAAAATATTTGGCTATGCTAAAGGAATTTTTAATTTAGTAACAATTATAGATTTGATTTTAGGAATTATTTATTTTTTAGTTGGTTTATTATTTTTTATTAATCCTAATCTAAGTAATATTTTAGTTTCAATTTTTATTGGTATTTTATTTATAAGTAATGGAATTGTATCTATTACATCTTTTATTAAAAAAAATGGCATCGAATTATATCAATATAATTTAATATATGGCATTATTTTAATAATTATTGGTATTGTAGCAATGTTTAGTGGAAAGATTTTATCAATTATTTTAGGAATTTATTTTTTAACAATTGGAATTCAAAAAGGAAATTATGCATTATTATTAAAAAAATTTAAAGAATCAAGTTGGTTATTTGTTTTAGTTACGGGTATTTTATTTATTGTTCTTGGCATTGTAACATTTTTTACGAACCAAGATAATGTTATCGCCGTTAGTGGAGTTTGTTTAATGGGTTATAGTTTAATGAATATTATCGATACAATATTGCTTCGTCATCGTAGTGAATTCTTTATAGCTTAAAGTAAATTGAGGTGTAAAACATCTCTTTTTTTATTGTAAAAAATTTAGATTGGGTTATACTAAAATTATGAAGTAGAAATGAGTGTTGTAAATGAATATTAAAGATATCCATGCTAGAGAAATTCTTGATAGTAGGGGAAATCCCACTATTGAGGTCGAAATGATTTTAGCTAATAATATAAGTGCTATTGCCTCTGTCCCTAGTGGGGCCTCAACTGGTTCTAAAGAAGCTTTAGAACTTCGGGATAATGATTTAAGTCGTTATTTAGGTAAGGGTGTTTTAAAAGCTGTCGATAATGTTAATACAGTTATTAGAAATGCTTTAATTGGGCAAAAAATAGATCAAGTGAGTATTGATAAAATATTATTAAAATTAGATGGAACACCAAATAAAAGCAAATTAGGAGCTAATGCTATGTTAGCGGTTTCTTTGGCTACTTTAAAATGTTTAGCTAAGTTACAAAATAAAGAATTATATGAATATGTAACATCGGGTAAAGTTAGTTTACCAATTCCCATGATTAACATTATTAATGGTGGTGTTCATGCTGATAATAATTTAGATATTCAAGAGTTTATGATTGTGCCTATTATGAAAGGTGAAGCTAGAAGAATTGAAGCTGCAAGTGAAATATATCATACATTAAAGAAAATAATTAAAGATAAAGGTTTATCAACTGCTGTAGGTGATGAAGGAGGATTTGCTCCTAATTTATCTAAGACAACGGATGCTTTAGATTTAATGATGGATGCTATTAATGAGGCTAATTATCACCCAGGTAAAGATGTTTTACTAGCTTTGGATGTAGCCGCAAGTGAAATATATGATCAAAATAAAAAAATATATCGAATTGATGGTAAAGAATTAGATGCTAATGAACTTATTAAATATTATATGAATTTAGTAAGTAGTTATCCTATTATTAGTATTGAAGATCCTTTTTATGAAAATGATTTAGAAAGTTTAGCGGTTCTTACTAAACTTGTTGGTCATAAAATTATGATTGTTGGTGATGATTATTTTTGTACTAATCCAACATTACTTGAAGCGGGTATTAAAGTTAATGCTGCCAATGCAATATTACTTAAAGCTAATCAAATTGGAACCGTATCTGAAATGACTAAAACTATAATTATGGCTAAAAAAAATAATTATAAAACAATTATTTCTCATCGAAGTGGGGAAACAGAAGATACTTTTATTGCCGATTTAGCTGTTGGCTTTGGAATACCTTTTATTAAAACTGGTTCAGTTTGTAGAGGAGAGAGAATAGCCAAATATAATCGTCTTATGAAAATAGAAGAATTACTTAATAAGTAGTTCTTTTTATATAAAATGAGAAAGTATTGCTACTTTCTCAAAGGATTAAGTCTATGAAGGTTTTTACGAGTTTTCCTTCTCGGTTTTATTTTCTATTATAAATGGATTACTACTAGTTCCATCACCATTCACAATATTTACTGTTGATTGAAGATAGAAGACCGGGCGAATCACAAGTCTGTCCTCCACGTTATTTGCACCTACGTTTCCAAACCCAACAATCTCCCAAGCATAAATGTTAGGTACCGTTCCACCAGTTCCAGTGTCGCCGTAACGGGTCATGGTCCACTCATAACAAGCGTTATTGGGTATTCCATTATTTTTTATATGCAGCCAACTATTTTGACACGACCAATCCGAATAACAATTTGTATTAGATGAATCTGTTCCAGATGTAGCATATGAATAGTAATAATCACTTATATACATTAATCCTATTGCTGCTTGTGTCGTTGAACTCCATAAAGAGGCACTTTCGTCATAGCTTTGTACTACTTCTTGCTTCCCAGATTCTATTTTATATACATTATCAGCTATATCATGTAAAGGTTTGTTTGAATTATCCGAATAAATACCTCCATATAACCATCGATGACCACTATCTATTTTATCATACCAAGTAGTATCTCCTTCTGTTTTTATATATTTTACATTACTTGTTGTACTGTTTATAAATATACTAGTATATTCATTCGCTAATCCATTTAATCTTTTATATATATCTGAACCTGGCCATGTTACATCTGATTTTATGCTTCGATGCCAGCTGTAATAATAATTTGTTCCTTCTATTATAGCTGTATTTTTAATTAGTTTCATTTGACCTTCAGGGGATATTCCTATTATTCTGTACATGTAATCATTTGTTATGTCATTACAATCTTTGTCTGAATTATTATATCCAAAACATATATAATTATCTACATTTTCTTTTGTTCCTACAAATCTGTACATATCCCCTAATAATGTCGCGCTTAGTCCAGCTGGAGATGTTCCGTCAAAATATTTTTGAATGATTTCATCTCTTGATAATTCTTTTTTTAATGTTGTTATACTTAATTCATTACTTGTATTCTTTCTTCCAGATCCATCTGTTGCTTCTCCTGTTATTGTATATTCTGTTTCAGATTCTAATCCACTAAATGTACATGTATTACCTTCATAATTACCTGTAATCTCATTTGTATCTTTTGTTGCTTTACATGTTACACTTTTTATTCCACTTGTATCACTTGCATTAACATTTATTACTATTGTATCTTCTGTTACTTCTTTCTCACTTAATGTTATTGTTGGGGCATTAGTATCTAATGTTATTGTTTCCTTTTCTTCTATTTCCGATATATTATTTGCTTTATCTTTTAAGTAAACATATATATTTTTAGGTCCATCACCTGTAGATATAGTTATTGTTTCATTTTTTGTTTTACTATTACTTCCTACTTCTTGCCAGTTTGAACATGTTTCTCCTTCACTTACACATATCTGAGCTACATCATCATTTGTCCATGTAACATTATATGTTACATTTGTTGTATGGGTATATAATTTATTATTACTTAATGTTGTTCCATTATCTACACTTCCTGTTAAGGTAAATTCACTTACTTCTGGTTTTTCTTCATCTTTATCAAAATATATATTACAATAAATACTCTTTGTACTTGTTACTATGATACTTCCATCTATTACACCATTAGATATGCTTTGTTCTACTGCATTGGATATTTCTTTATTATTTCCATATTCATAACATTTAGTTTTATTTCTATTTAATAAATATCCTTTGTTTGGATAGGTTTCTGTTGTTGTATAATCATTATCTGTTTTACTTGAGTTTTGCTTTGTTTCTAAATATATTGCAAATTCTTTTCTTTCTATTTCTTTTTCTTCTGGTATACTATTATTCATTTCATATGAATAACTCTTATTCCATGTTATTATTACTAGTGACATTATTATTACTATTATTAATATTACTTTATTCTTTTTATTCTCTTTCATAGATATACTCCCTTTAAAACAAAATGTTTTATTATAAATTAATTTTAAAACAATGTGTTTTATATGTCAATATAACATTTTGTTTTAAAATAAAATTTTTAAGAGGTAATATTATGAATAGATTAAGGGAAATGCGAGAAGATAGAGATATTCTCCAATCAGAAATAAGTAAAGTTTTGAATGTTTCACAAGTTGCATATAGTTATTATGAAATTGGCAAAAGGCAATTACCAATTGATATATTAGTTAAGTTAGCTAAATACTATAAAACTTCAACTGATTATTTGTTATATTTAACTGATGAAAAAAAGCCTTATCCTAAAAGTGCTATTTCAAATGATAATAAATAATTTTACATATTTCTTTTTATTTAGTTTTATTTTATAATTTTACTAGGTGATATAAATGAGAATAACTGTTGATGGAAATACAGCTTGCAGCAAAATTGCTTATTTATTTAGTGAAATTTGTAGTATTTATCCAATAACACCATCTAGCCCAATGGCATCAAATATCGATTTACTTAGTCATAGTGAGTTAAATAATTTATTTGGATTTAAACCTAAAGTAGTGGAGATGGAAAGTGAAGCTGGAGCTTCTGGAGCAATGCATGGAGCTTTACTTACTGGATCACTTGCATCAACATTTACGGCCAGTCAAGGATTACTTTTAATGATACCTAATATGTATAAAATGGCTGGTGAATGTCTTCCTGGTGTTATTCATGTTGCTAGTAGAACAATTGCTACTCATGCTTTATCAATATTTGGTGATCATTCTGATGTTTATGCGACAAGAGGAACAGGATTCTGTATACTTGCCTCATCAAATGTTTTTGATGCTCAAAATTTAGCAGCGGTAGCTCATTTATCCTCAATTAAAGGTAGTTTGCCTTTTATCCATTTTTTTGATGGTTTTAGAACTAGTCATGAACTGAATACTATTGAAGAATTAGATTATGAAAAAATAAAACCATTAATTCCATATGAGAGTATTAATGAATTTAAAAAGAGAAGCTTAAATGTTTCTTCAAATAAACAATATGGTTTAGCAGAAAATGAAGATATATATTTTCAATCAGTTGAAGCTAGAAATGAGCTTTATTTAAAAATGCCTGATATAGTTAATCATTATATGATGGAAATAAATAAAATAATGGGTACCAATTATAAACCATTTGAATATTATGGTGATAGTATGGCCACAAATATTATTATTGCTATGGGAAGTGTTACAGATACCATTAAATTAGTAGTTGATGATTTAAATAAAAAAGATCATCATGTAGGAGTCATATCTGTTCATTTATATCGTCCTTTTAGTAGTAAATATTTATTAAATGTTTTACCCAAAAGTGTTCAAAATATTGCTGTTTTAGATCGAACAAAAGAAGCAGGAAGTATAGGTGAACCTTTATATTTAGATGTTGTCAGTGCTTTAAGAGAAAAAAATATTAATATAGTTGGAGGAAGATATGGATTATCTAGTAAAAATACTACTCCAAAACATATTTATAGTGTTTATAAAATGTTAGATGAAAAACCTCAAAATAACTTTACTATAGGTATTTGTGATGATGTAACTAATTTATCTTTAAAAGATGAAGATTATCATTTATCATTACCTGGTAGAGAAGTTAAAATATATGGTTTTGGTTCTGATGGCATGGTTAGTGCAAGTAAAGAAATTTTAAAAATAATTAGTCAAGATGATTATTACGTTGAAGGCTATTTTGAATATGATTCTAAGAAAAGTGGAGGCGTAACTGTTTCTAATTTAAGATGGGACAAAGAAAGAATTAATGCACCATTTTATGTAGAAAATCCTGAAATAGTAGTAGTTACTAAAGATGAATATTTTCATAAATTTAGTATTTTAGATAATATTAAAGAAAATGGTATTTTATTAATTAATACTAATAAAAAAGATGATGAATTAAATAATTATTTACCAAATAATGTTAAGAAAATTATTAAAGATAAGAATATTTTAGTTTATTATATTGACGCTTCAATTATATCTATTAATAATAATATAGCTGGTAAAATAAATAAAATAATAGAAGTTATTATTTTAAAATTATTAAATATTAAAAATGGTTATGAAAATGTTTGTGAACTTATTAAAAAGACCTTTAAGACTAAAGGGGAAGAAGTTATTAATAATAATTTAAATGCTTTAAATAGTTCTTTAAATGAATTAAAAGAATTAAAAAATATAACTATTAGTAATGATAGTAAAAATAAAGAAATGAATATCTTTGATAAAATTAATGCTAGAATGGGAAATACTTTAAAGGTAAGTGAATTACTACCATTTAGAACTGGAGCTTTTCCTGGTGATTTAACTAAATATGAAAAAAGAAATACAGCTTATAAAGTACCAGTATGGGATAAAGAAAAATGTATTCAATGTGGACTTTGTAATATATTGTGTCCTCATGCTGTTATAAGGCCTTTATTATTAAAAGATGAAGTTGGTAAAAAGTTAATAGGTAATCCTGAATATAATTATTACTTAGCTATTTCAGAAAAAGATTGTACAGGTTGTGGATTATGTATTAAAAATTGTCCCACTAATGCTTTATCATTTGGTGATGGTAATGAAGAAAATAGAAAAATTGCTTCTAAATATTTTGATGATTATGAAAATCCTTCAATAATGGATAAATTTAATATGAAGGGTGCTAGTTTAAATATTAGCAAATTTAGATTTCATGGGGCTTGTGCTGGTTGTGGGGAAACTCCTTATATTAAATTATTTAC
>CANRLB010000018.1 GCA_947631365.1 uncultured Bacilli bacterium
ACTGCTTTAGCTGCTATATGTATTCAAGCTAATCAAAATGATCAACATGGTGGTCAAAGTATTCCAATGTTTGATTATTATATGGCTCCGGGTGTCTTAAAAACTTTTAAAAAGCAATTAAAGCAAATGATATATGATTATCTTGATTTAGAAGGTTTTTTAGGAGAAATAAATTTTGATGAAGTTTCAAATGTTATAACTAATTTAAAGACCATCGAAATTGATCCTAAAGATGTATTTAAAGATTATATAACTAGTGAAAGATTAAAAGAAATATTTCAAAAAGGTTATGATAAAGCTTTAGCTAAAACAGATAGGATAACTTATCAAGCTATGGAAGCATTCATTCATAATCTAAATACAATGCACTCAAGAGCTGGAGCCCAAGTACCTTTTTCATCAGTTAATTTTGGTACTGATACCACTCCCGAAGGAAGAATGGTTATTAAAAATTTCTTGCTTGCTACTGATGCTGGTCTTGGTAATGGTGAAACGCCAATTTTCCCAATTTCTATTTTTAAATTAAAAGAGGGAGTTAGTTATAATGTTAAAGATCCTAATTACGATTTATTCCATTTAGCTTGTAAAGTATCTGCTAAAAGATTATTCCCTAATTTCTCATTCTTGGATTCATCATTTAATAAGCCTTATTTAAAAAAGGGTGATCCAAGAACTGAAGTTGGTTATATGGGATGTCGTACAAGAGTTATTGGTAATATTTGTTATCCTGATAAAGAGATTACTCCAGGAAGAGGAAATCTATCATTTACAACAATTAATTTACCAAGATTAGGTATTAAACATGGAATTGCTTTAGGGGAAAGAGATAAAGCAGACATGAAAGGTTTTTATCAAGAACTTGATGATTTAATGGATTTATGTAAAGGTCAATTATTACAAAGATTTGATATTCAATGTAGTAAAAGTGTTAATAATTTTAAATTTTTATTAGGTTCTCATGTTTGGCTTGATTCTGAAAAATTAGAACCAGGTCAAAAAATAAGAAAGGTCTTAAAACACGGTACTTTATCAATTGGCTTTATTGGTTTAGCTGAGTGTTTAAAAGCTTTAATTGGTGAACATCATGGTGAATCTGAAAAAGCTCAAAAATTAGGCTTAGAAATTATTAAACATATGCGTAGTAAATGTGATGAGTATTCACAAGAACTTAAATTAAACTTCACTTGTCTTGCCACTCCAGCTGAAGGTTTAAGTGGTAGATTTGTAGGTATTGATCGTTCAATATATGGAAAAATTAAAGGTATCACTGATCGAGAATACTATACTAATTCATTCCACGTACCAGTATATTACCATACTACAATTGAACATAAACTAGAAGTTGAAGGAAAATATCATAGTCTAACTAATGCCGGTCATATCTCTTATATTGAAATTGATGGTGATACCGCCAATAACGTTGATGCATTTGAACATATTATTAGAATAATGCATGATTGTGATATAGGATATGGAGCAGTTAACCACCCAGTTGATAGAGATCCAGTTTGTGGATATGTTGGAGTTATAAATGATGTTTGTCCACGTTGTGGAAGACGTAATTTTGAAGGGGTTCCGGTTGAAACAATAAATCATTTAGATTGTAATTGCTAAAATAAATAAGGAGGAGGAATATTATGGAAGCAGTTAAAAATAAAAAATTAGTTGGTGAAGGAGTAGGATTTGAAAGAATCCGTCGTATTACAGGTTATTTAGTAGGTACAACAGAAAGATTTAATAATGCTAAAAAAGCAGAAGAACAAGATCGTGTAAAACATACTGGATTAAATATTAAAGAATTAAAAGAAAAAGCCGCATAAGGAGTAAAATCTTATGAAAATTAGGCTAGCAGCACCACTTCAAAGCGATAGTGTTGTTGATGGCTTTGGCATTAGGACAGTTATTTGGACACAAGGTTGTTCTCATAATTGTCCTTTTTGTCAAAATCCTCAAACACATGATTTTAATGGTGGGTGCGAATATGATGTTTTAGAAATTAAAAAAGAAATAAAAAATCTCAAAAATCAAGATGGTATTACTTTTAGTGGTGGTGATCCATTATTTCAAGTTGATGCTACTTTAGAACTTGCTAAATATGCTAAATCAATTGGCTTAAATGTTTGGTGTTATACAGGATTTTTATTTGAAGATATTATCAAAATGGGGAAAAATAATTCTAATTATACAGAGTTACTTAATTATATAGATGTTTTAGTTGATGGAAAATTTATTAATGAACTGAAAGATTTAAATTTATTGTTTAGAGGGTCATCTAATCAAAGATTAATAGATGTACCAGAGACATTAAAGAAAAATAAAATAGTTTTAATTCCGGAAAATGATAACATAATTAATAATTTTCTATCATCAAAAGCAGAGGTTTATATATAAAAAAGATAACTCTGTTTTTCTTTTTAAAATTTAGTTGAAAAAAAGATTAATTAAAGTTATAATTAATTTATAGTAGTAAAAGGGGAATCAATTATGAATGATGAAAATAATAATTTAAATGGAAATGTTTTAGGAACCGTTGATAATTTAACAAGCTCTCCATCTGAACAAGAAAATAATATTCAACCAATTAGTGACTCTAATAATGTTGAGAATTTAATAGATCCAGTTTCCAATGATGGAATACAAGAAGGTGGACAATTTTTTAATGTTCAAAATAATAATACTAATTTAAATGATTCCTCAAATGTTAATCAATCTTCAAGTTTTACAGATCCAAATGTTTTAAATAATAATTTTAATAATACAGTTCCAAGTTTTGAGAATCCTAATTCTATTGGAGTAACTCCGCCAATATCATTAACACCTGATTCTCCTCAACCAATACCTGAACCTCCTAAACCTAAGAAGTCTAATAAAATAATTTTTGTAATTATAATTCTTCTTGCTTTAGCAGCTATTGGAGGAGGAACTTATTATGTATTACGTTATACTAAACTTTTAAATTTCAATAAAAATAATATTTCTATAACACCTAACAATTTAGAAATTGATTTAAATAGCTCATTGCCAAGTGATCAAGATTTTGCATCCGTTACGGGTATGTCTATTGAAAGTTGTACTATTGATAAATCTAATATAGATTTAACTAAAGAAGGAACTTATAGTTTTGTTGTAACCTGTGGTAATATTTCTAAAAAAGGAGAAGTAAAAGTTATAGATAATACACCTTTTGAAGTATCTTTAAAAGATGTGTATACTCAATTGAATAGTGAAATTACTCCCCAAGATTTTATTTTAAATCCCGTTGATAGTTTAAAGTATGAATTTGTTAATGCCAGTGAAGTAACTAATAATTTAAATCAAGTTGGTGAATATGAAATTGGGATAAAAGTTACGAATGCCAATAATAAGAGCAAAGAATTTCTTAGCAAATTATATGTTACAGAATATAAGATAAAAGGTTTTTTAAATTGTTATACTAACTCTCAAAATGTTTCTAATACATCTGCAACTATGGTATTAAATAATAGATTTAGTATTGTCTATGATGAACAAACTAATGAAAATAAATATGGTGGTTTAGGTTTTGAGGCTTATACTTTTACATTTACAGATGAGTCAGAATATACAAATTATCTAGCTCTTTATAATTCAGGGCAAAAAGTTGTTATTAATGAAATATCTGGTGATAATATTCTATTTGATAATCCATCTAAAAGTATTACCATAACTAATACAATTGATAATAATAAATTATATAATACTTATGATCAAACAATTTTTGATAAATATAATAGTATTAAAAATTATTTTTCTGACACCTTAGGACAAACTTGTATTTATGAAAATTAAAAAAGCTATTTACAAATAGTTTTTTTTAATTTACTAAATAGTATTATAAGTGATATAATCTTTTTGGAAAGAAGATTAAGATGATTTACTTAGATTATAGTGCTACTACACCTGTTAATAAAGAAATATTAGATAGTTATATTAAAGCCAATATTGAATTTCCTGGTAATGCTAATAGTTTACATAAATTAGGAAATAATATTGATAAGCTTATTCATTCCGCCACTAGTCAAATAGCTCAAATTTTAAACGTTAAAAATAATGAAATTATATACACTAGTAGTTCATCTGAATCAAATAATTTAGCTTTAAAGGGTGTTGCTTTTAAGTATCAAAAAAAAGGGAAACATATAATAACTACCAAATTCGAACATTCATCTATAAATGAAACTTTGAAATATTTAGCAAATTTAGGTTATGAAATTTCTTATGTTAATTGTGATAATAATGGTTTAGTTTTATTAGATGAATTAAAAAAGTTAATTAGAAAAGATACAATTTTAGTTTCCATAACTGCTGTTAATAGTGAACTAGGAATAAGAGAACCTATTGAAGAGATTGGTAAATTATTAAAGAATTATTCCTGTTTTTTTCATGTTGATTTAACTCAAAGTATAGGAAAAATTAATATTGTTTTAGAAAATGTTGATTTAGCTAGTTTTTCGGCTCATAAAATCTATGGTTTAAAAGGTATAAGTGTTTTAATGAAAAAAGAACATGTTATGTTAGAGCCTTTAATTCATGGGGGAAAATCAACAACAATTTATCGTAGTGGAACTCCAGCTCATCCTTTAATAGTATCTATGTCAAAAGCTTTGCGACTTGCTACATCTGATTTAACTAATAGATATAACTATGTTAAAAATTTAAATATTTATTTAAAAAATAATTTAGAAAAATTTAAAGATGTTTATATTAATAGTAATTCTTTTTCCATTCCTCATATTCTAAATATAAGTGTAGTAGGGGTAAAATCTGAAACAATGATGCATGCTCTAGAAGAATATGATATTTATATTTCAACTAAAACGGCTTGTAGTGATAAAAATGATTATTCTGAAAATGTTTATGAACTTACTAAAGATATGGCTAGAAGTAAAAGTAGTCTTAGAATTAGTATATCTTATTTAACAACTAAAGATGAAATAGATAAATTTTTAAAATATTTTGAAATTTGTTATCAAAAATTAAAAAAATTAATATAATATAGTTATTTGAACTTTTCAAGCATTTAAACTTCTCATATTTTATAATAGAGGGAGGGAAAAATGAATAACGTTGAAAGAGCAAGGTGCATAATTCAAGAATTCAATAAAAATTATCGTCCAATGCCTTGTTGTTGTCCTGCTCAAAATAATGTTGTTCCAGGTAACGTGACATTTACAATAGGTACAGTAACGACAGGATTGCCAGGAAGTCAAGCTGCCGCTAGTATAACTGGTGTATATCCTAATTTTATTTTAAATTTAACAATACCACAAGGAGCTACGGGACCAACAGGTCCAATGGGAGCTACAGGTCCACAAGGGCCACAAGGTATTCAAGGTATAGAAGGACCTACAGGTCCAACAGGGGCTACCGGTCCAACTGGACCAACAGGTGCAACTGGAGCTACGGGACCTGAAGCTATAACAGCTTATGGTGGTATTTATAGTACAGACCCAGTAGCGGTTACAATAACTACACCTAATACTTATGAAGAGGTTGCTTTAGACGAAACTTTACCAAATCAAAATGTTACTTATGAACCAGCAAATAATATTACAATTAATGAAGCAGGAACATATTTAATTAATTACGATGCATTATTATCTAGTACTAGCTCATTAACGGGTTATGCTGCTGTAAGAAGAAATGAAGGCAATTTAGCTCCAACAGTAACATCTGGAGAATTAAGTACAACAGCTACAGTTCCATTTAATGGTGTTATAATTCAAGAGTTAAATGAAGGCGATGTTCTAGATATTGCTGTTACTGGTAGTACAACCGATTCTATAACTGTTAATAATGGTACTTTAGTTGTAAGAAGAATTGGTGACTAGTTTAAAAAATCCATACTATGTATGGGTTTTTTAAATTGTAAACGATAATTTATAAGTGCATAAAATATTTTAGGTGATATTTTGAAAAATTATAAAGTTTGCGTTTATGCTATAACTAAAAATGAAGAAAAATTTGTTAAAAGATGGGTAGAGTCGATGAAGGAAGCTGATAAAATTATTGTTCTTGATACCGGTTCAACAGATAATACAGTATCTTTATTACAAGATTTAGGAATAGAAGTGCATATTCAAGAATTTAAACCTTGGCGATTTGATGAAGCTAGAAATGCCTCATTAAAATTAGTTCCTCAAGAATATGAAATATGTGTTTGTACTGATTTAGATGAAGTATTTGAACCAGGTTGGAAAGAGAAAATTGTGGCAGCATGGAATGATGATATTACCAGAATAAAATATAATTACAATTGGTCATTTGATGAATATGGTAAACCGGCAACTTCATTTATGATTAATAAAATCCATAAAAATGGTTATTATAAATGGACTCATCCCGTCCATGAAGTATTAACACCTCTTAAAGAAGAAAAAGAGAAAATATGTCCTGAAGTAGTATTAAATCATTATCCTGATAAAACCAAATCACGAAGCAGTTATTTACCTCTTTTAGAATTAAGTGTTAAAGAAGATCCCTTAGATGATCGAAATATGCATTATTTAGGAAGAGAGTATATGTATTATCAAAAATGGGATGAAAGCATTGAAACGTTAAAAAAACATTTAAGTTTAAAAAGTGCTACTTGGAAGGATGAAAGATGTGCATCCATGCGTTTTATTGCCAGATGCTATTATGCTAAAAAAATGGTCCAAGAAGCTAAAGAATGGTATTTAAAAGCTATAAAAGAAGCTCCATATCTAAGAGAAAGTTATGTTGAAATAGCTTATTTATATTATGAAGAAAAAGATTACTTAGATGCCTATATAAACTTAAGACAAGCTTTAGAAATAAAAAATAAAAGCGATTCTTATATTAATGAAGAATTTGCTTGGAATAGTTTTATTTATGATTTAATTAGTATTTGTGCGTTTAATTTAGGGTATTATGAAGAAGCTCTTTACTATGTTAGTAATGCAATAGTCATGGACCCCAATAATTTAAGATTACAACTTAACTTAGAAGAAATGGAAAAATACGTAAAAAAAAGCGAATAATACGCTTTTATTCTTTTATTAAAACAGCATGCACGACTAATCTATCTGTGGCATTATTACCTGAACAAGTAGATAAAGTTAATATTTTATCACTTAAGGAAACAGGAACATTAAAATCATATATACTTCTATTTATAATCATATCTAAATATTCTTGAAATTTTGCATCACTGCTAAAATTTGCTATTAAATAATCATTTGTATTAGGTACTACATAAATAGAAAAAATTTGCCATTTTAATTTATCATATAAAGTATTAAATTCAATAATTTGATTATTATTATCTTTATACCAACTTGCATGTTTTACTTTATAAAGAGTTCCAAACATAACTCCACTATAATACATACTATGGCCAAAAATAATGGTGTTTTGACTTAATGTTTTAGCATTAGCACGATAATCCATAAAAATCCAACCATTATAATCTTTTTCTTTTTTAAAATTATGTTTTAAATAATAGTCATTATCTTTTGCTTGAACTACAGGATAATCAACTTTTGTATTATTGACTTTTAACCATCCGACAGTATCATTATTTATTTCTAGTAAATTTTGATATTCTTCAATAATTTTATCTTCTTCTTTATTAGGAACAACTGAATCATCAACATTGGGTAATGTTTCAATTATTTCTTCCTCTTTTTCTTTAGCAAGAGCTTTATCTATATCAGCTTGAATAGATTCAACTTTTTTCATTGATGTATAATTTAGACCAAAGACATATAAAACAATAGAGCTTACGATAAAAAGAGAAATAAAAATACAAGTTTTAATTGTGCTAATATGAATTTGACTTATTAAATTATTTTCTAAATAATCTTTGCTATAATCAATTTTAAATTTAATACCAGTAGTTTTACTATTTTTTTTATTTAGTTTTTTTAAATATTCAATTAATTCTAAATCGTTAATATTTTGTTCAATATAAATTTTAAGATTTTTAATTTTTAAACTATTTATAATATCTAAGACATTTTCTAAATCATTTTTATTTAATTTATTAATATAAATTGCTTTTAAATACTTATTAATATTTAAAAAAGCAATAAAGTCTTCTTCATCTTTCTTAGATAAAGGAAAAGTTAAAGTAACACTAGATTTATAATAAAGAGAAGAGAAATTTTCTAACATATTTTCCTTCATAAAATTGCTATTAAATAAAATTTCACTTCTTGAATCTACTTTAATTCCATTTTTATCTAATAATTCAATTAAAAAAGTGGGGATATTATATAAAGATACATATTTAATGTTGTTACTATCTATTATTGCTTTACATATATTATAATTAATAAGCGATTCTTCTAAAAGATATAAATTTTTTATTTCTTTGATATTTTGAATAACACTAATAACTAAAGAAATAATATTAAATTCTTTAATAATAAGAGTATCTATATGGTAATTTATGACAATTTCTTTAATAAAATTATGAATTAAAATTTTATTTTCATTTATATATTCATCACTAAAAAGAAGTTCATCCCGACTAATAATATTGGTATTAATTAACATTTTTTCTTGAGTCTTTACTTTTTTTCTTTCTTCAACTAGTAATTTATTATTTTTAATTTGAAAAAGAATCTTACTCATAAATTACACTCCTATATTATATATAATAACACAATTTTACACATTTTAATAAAAAAATTAAATTTATTGTAGTTTTTTGTATTTTTATGATATAATGTTGACATAATAGAGAATAGGAGGATAAGAATGAAAAGAGTTTTAAGTTATTTAGTTGTAAGTATAATGTTTGTTCTTCCATTAAGCGTTAAGGCTGCGAGTGGTATTTCTAAAGGAGTAGACTGTGATAAAGCTTTCGATGCAAATAATAATAGAACATGTACAGTTAAATTTAGTATCACTGATGAAAATGGCCTAGAAAAAATGGTTGTTACTTTAAAAGAAAGTGGCGATGCCGAAATCACTGATGTTAGTAATTATCCTGGAAGTTCATGGACTATATCAAATGTTACAGAGCCAGATGCTAATAGAACTAGAACAGTAACTTTAACATCTCCTGGTGAAAAAGGTGAAGGTGAATTATTCCAATTTACTTACCATTCATTAACTGGTGGTGATGATTGTTATGTTGAATTAGGTTATAATGGACAACCTGTTTCAACTCCAAATCAACCTGATCAACCAACTGATAACAAAGATACTGGTGCAACGTTACCTTTTGTTGCTCTTGGAACTATTTCTGTAATCGCTGTTGGAGCTTACTTAGTAACTAGAAATAAAACTAAAATGTATAAAATATAATAAATTTAAAAATTAGACAGCCTTTTTGTTTGAAAGGTTGTTTTTTTGTGTTATAATTTTTCTAGGTGATTTTTTATGCGTGAATTTAGTGAACAAGAACTTGTTAGAAGAGAAAAAGCAGAGAATTTAAGAAAATTAGGAATGGACCCTTTTGGTCATAGTTTTAAAACAACTAGTAATTCCCAAAAAATTAAAGAAGAATTTGATAAATATACTAAAGAAGAATTAGAAGAACAAAAAAATGAAGTAATTGTTGCAGGCCGTATCATGAATAAAAGAAGAAGTGGTAAAGCTGGATTTATGGACATTCAAGATAAATTTGGCAATATTCAAATATATATAAGTATTAGTGATGTTGGTGAAAGTGAATATGAATTATATAAATTATGTGATATTGGTGATATTATTGGCATTAATGGTTGGGTTTGTAAAACTAATACGGGAGCCTTAACTATTCATGCTACTAAATATACTCATTTAGTGAAAGCCTTAAAACCCCTTCCGGAAAAATTCCATGGTTTAACTGATATTGAAGAAAGATATCGAAGACGTTATGTTGATTTAATTATGAATGATAAAGCTAAAGAAATAGCTTTTATTCGTCCAAAGATTATTCGTTGTATTCAAAATTTTATGGATAATCGTGGCTTTGTAGAAGTTGAAACTCCTATTTTAACAACTCTTTTAACTGGTGCTTCAGCCAGACCTTTTGTTACTCATCATAACACTCAAGATTTAGATATGTATTTAAGAATTGCTTTAGAACTTCCTTTAAAAAGGCTTTTAGTAGGAGGTATGGAAGCTGTTTATGAAATAGGTAGAACTTTTAGAAATGAAGGAATGGATCCTAAACATAATCCTGAATTTACTTTAATGGAAGCATACCTAGCTTATTCTGATTTAGAAGGTATGATGGAACTTACTGAGAGTATGTATCAAACAATTGCTAAAGAAGTCTTTGGTAAAATGACTTTTAATTGGTGTGGTAATGAAATTAATTTAGAAGGTCCTTGGAAGAGGGTTAGTATGACTGATGCTATTAAAGAAGCAACAGGAATTGATTTTACCAAAGAAATGAGTTTAGATGAATTATTAAAATTATGTGAAGAACATCATATTCCAGTTGAAGAACATCAAAAATCACTTGGACATATTATAAATTTATTCTTTGAAAAATATGTTGAAGAAACTTTAATTGCTCCAACTTTCCTTTATGGTCATCCAATAGAGATTAGTCCTCTTACTAAGAAAAATCCAAAAGATCCTCGTTTTGTTGATCGCTTTGAATTATTTATTGGGGGAAAAGAATTTGCTAATGCTTATACAGAATTAAATGACCCAGTTGATCAACTTGAAAGATTTGAAAGTCAACTTAAAGAAAGAGATTTAGGAAATGATGAAGCTAATGACATTGATATGGACTTTATTGAAGCCCTAGAATATGGTATGCCTCCAGCTGGTGGTATTGGTTATGGAATTGATAGATTAGTAATGTTATTTACCGAAAGTGACTCTATTAGAGATGTTATTTTATTCCCAACAATGAAGCCAAGAGACTAGGTAAAGACTCAAGAAAAGCAAAAAATGCTTTTTTTTTATTTTACATAGTGCTATAATTTATTTTAGGAGGGATAAAAAATGACGATTGCTCAAATAATTGGTCTTGTAATTGTACTTGTATTAGCAATATTTGGCGGTATTATGATTTTCCTAAAATCTAAAAAACATAATCTAGCTAAATGGATAGGGTTATTTATTTTAACTGGTTTAGGTTTAACTTGGGTTTTTGGCTATGGATATTATAGTGGTTCTTACTTTACTGATATTGGCATGGCACAAGAAGGTTTATCTGATTTAGCAAATTATGCTTATTATGCTATCAACTTTGCTGGAGATAAAATAGTATTCTTACTTACTATTGGTATCTTCTATGCCATATTATTAAAAAGTAAGGGCTATAAAAAATTAGTTAATACCCTATCAAAAAATCTAAAAGGAAAGGAAATTATATTTGTCTTAATGAGTTCATTACTTATTACAGTAATGACTTCCATCTTTGTTCAAAATTTTATACCATTAATATTTGTTCCATTTATTATATCAATTTTGCTTTCATTAAACCTTGATAAAATAACAGCTTTTGCAGCTACATTTGGTTCTATGCTTGTTGGTGTATTAGGACAAACTTATGGTGGTGAAGGATTAAATTGGTTTAATTATTATACTGATATGGATATAAAAACTGGTTTAATTTATCGTTTGATAGTATTAGTTGTTGGCTTTATTCTTTTTAATTTCTTTGTTGTTATGCATGCTAAAAAAGTTTTAAAAGAAAATAAAGAAAACGCTTTAGATGCTGATCCATATAAAGTAGAAAAATTAACTAAGGAAGAAGAAAAAGCTCATGTTTGGCCAACTGCTTTATTATTAGTTTTACTTTTTGTATTCTTAATTTTAGGATATATTGGTTGGGAAGCAAACTTTAATATAACTTTCTTTAGTGAAATGCATGAAAAAGTTTTAACATTTGCATTAAAAGATATACCATTTGTTGGTAATTTACTTGATAAAATTAATATTGGTGATTTTCAACCAATTAAAGCTTTATTAGGTACATTATTTAAAACCACTGCGGAAACTAATGGTCAACCTACAGGTATTTTAGGAACTTGGACATTAATGCATGGTTCTATGTTATTGTTAATTTTTGCTGTTATTATCGCCCTTGTTAATAAAGTTAAATTTAATGATTTCCTTTCATCTTGTTTTGAAGGAATGAAAAAAGTGATGGTTCCAGTTTTAGCTGTAGTTGGTGCTTATTCAATTATGTCAGTAGCTTATATGAGTCCATTTGTTCCAACAATTACTAACACTATCTTCCAACATGTTACTAAATTTAATCCATATTTAGTTTCACTTGGAGCAATGATAGCTAATGCTTTCCAAACAGACTTTGGATTTACTGGTTACGTTGTTGCTAATTTCTTTACAATTACATATGCTCAAAATATTGAAGTAGTATATACAATATTCGTTACTCTTTATGGCCTATTATCTTTAGTAGTGCCATCAAGTGCAATTCTTGTCGTTGGTCTTTCTTATTTAAATATTGAATATAAAGACTGGATGAAATTTGCTTGGATGTTTATTGTGGGTATGCTTGTTATACTATTAGTGCTATTTACAGTAATGACATATATTTAAAATATCAAAAGAGTTTAGTTTACTAACTAAGCTCTTTTTTTATGATATTAAATTAAATGTTTTTTTCTTTCAATAAATTTAAAGTTAATCCTAAGAAAATAAAATTAATTAAAGTATTTGTTCCTCCATAAGATAAATAGGGAAGAGGAATTCCCATAATTGGCAGTAATCCTAAGTTCATTCCTATATTATATATTTGATGAAAAAGAAAAACACTTAAATAAGAATAGCCAAACATTTTAACTTTTTTATTATTAAAATGTTTTAATTTATATAACAAATAAATATCTATTATAAAGTAACAAAGCAAAATAACAAAGCCACTAAAAAGGCCAAAATTACCAATAGAAAAGGCAAATATAAAATCAGTCGGAGCTTCGGGAATATATAAAAGAATTTTATTTAAACCAATTCCCCAAAAAGAAGAAGCTCCAATAGTAACTAGGGCTTGTGTTAACTGATAACTATTACCACTTGCAAAATTTATTAATCTATCCATGCGGTAAAAAAATGAAGTACCTATTAATTTAATTAATATATCTTGATAATTAAAATAAAGAATAAAAAATGTAGCAATAAATATTCCTAATATTAAAATGCCAGAAATATACCACCATTTATTTAATTTTAAAGAAAAGATAACTACTAATAAAATTAATAGAAAGTTAATTATTGCTCCCGTATCTGGTTCTAGGAAAACTAATATTGAGGGGATAAGTGTTATAAATAACATTTTTAATAATAAGAAAAATTCATCTTTACCATTATTAATTTTTTGCCTAGAGCTAATATTAACTAAATAAAGAGCTAAAGAAAGTTTCATAATTTCACTTGGCTGAAAAGATAATCCTTTAAAACTTAACCAACATCTTGCTCCATTAGTACTATCTCCTAAAAATAAGACCAATATTAATAAAAGAATAGAAATTATATATAAATATTTAGAAATTTTAAAAATATTTTTAAATTTAATTTTTTGCAAGATAAAAATAATTAAATAACCCATTAAAAACCAAACAATTTGTTTTATAAAAACATTTTGATAAACGTCACTAACTAATTTAGCATTTACCATATTAAAAAGACTTATTATGGTTAAAATAAGAAGAGGAATATATAGTAGTAAATTTTCATATTTTTTTGTTTTCATAATATTATTATGGTTCAAATATAGTTAATTATCATAAAATATAATGGTGATATAGATGAAAGACTTACCCAAAGTATTTGAAGGTAAAATAAGTAATATTATGAAAAATACGCAAGATATTTTTTATGGCAATGATAGAGAAGTAAAAAACCATGATAGTTTAAGTGTTATTAGAAAAATTAATAATATCTTTGCATCTCCTAGTCATGTCTATAAAAGTAAAGTAAAAATAACTTTTAAAGATCATGTAGCGGAAAAAACTATTGTTGGTAAAACTAGTACTAATCTTCTAACTCTAAATGGTGAACAAATAAAAATTACTGATATTTTAGACATCGAAAAAATTTAAATAGAAGATTGTTATTATTTATAATTTTTGTTATTATTTAAATGTGGTAACATGAAAAAAGAAAATATTAAACAAATTATTATTTTTTGTCTTTTAATAATAATTATTATCATTATTATTTTAATTAATATATATCAAAATAAAAAATTAGATGTGGATCGTAAAAATATAATTATTTTTAATAAATATTCATATAACTATATTTTAAATGAAGGTAAAAATATTTTTTTTAATACTTATAATTTAATTAATAAGAGTATTTTACAATATGAGGAAATATCTAATCAAAAAGTAATATATAAAATAAATAATCAAAATTTTTATAAAATAATAAATGATGATTTAATAAATAATCTTTTTACTAAAAAAGCTCAAAATGAATTAATGAATGATCTAAATATTATTTTAGATAATAATGAATATTATATTAAAATTAAAAATATAAAAAATAATTATAATTATGTTGGTAGTTTTTTTGAGATTACATCATATGATGATAAATTTGTTAATTTTAAAACTACTAATTATTTCTGTGATAATTATGAATATATTGGTAGATTAGATGAAGAACCTCAATGTGATTTTAAAACAAATAATACTAATTTTAGTATTACCTTAGATAATAATTTAATTAAATTAACATCTTACGATGAAATTAAAAATAGTTTCCAATAAAAAAATATATTAGACAATTTCGTCAATATATTTTTTTAATTGTTTAGCATTTTTATCAAAAATAATTTTTAATTGATTATCAATTTCGACAATGCCTTTAGCACCAAGGCGTTGAATTGCTTCTTTTTGAACAATACTAACATCTCTAAGTATTACTTTAAAGCGACTCATATTACACTCAGCATTAATTATATTATCTTCTCCACCTAAAAATTCAATTAATTTATTTTCTTTTATCGCAAAATCTTTTCTTGTAAGTTTTAGGGCAATTGCTAAGATAATAAGAATA
>CANRLB010000019.1 GCA_947631365.1 uncultured Bacilli bacterium
TGCCAAAGAAGTTGAAGATGTTATTAAGGAAGAAAAAATTAGAGATGCAGTCGCCTTTCAAGAAGAAGCAAGTGATGCCAATAACCATTTTGTTAAACTAATTATTAATGGTGAAAAAAGAGAGGCTAAAGGTAGTGGTAGTGGTGCAAATCCAAGAACAGCGATTGGTCAAAGAGCTGATGGAGCAGTTTTACTTTTGGTTACTGATGGGCGTGGTAAAAATGGCCATTTAGGAGCCACAGCCAAAGATTTAATTGATATTATGGCTGATTTTGGGGCCGTTAATGCTGGAAATATTGATGGAGGTTCATCATCAAGTATGTATTATAATGGCAATTATGAAATGACTTCTGTAACCTTTTATTACTCTAATTCATCTTGGAATTTACCTGATGGCTTTATTGTAGAAAAGAGGTAAAAATGAGTAAATATAAAAAAAGCATAATTATTTATACTATAATTATTTTAGCTTTAGTTTGTATTTTTTTAGGTTATACCTATCGTAGTTTAGTAATATATGAACGTAATTTAGTAGATAATTATATAGGCTATTATTTGAAAAAAGAAGGAACTAATAAAATTTCTGATAATCTATTTTTAATAAGTGAATTAGAAGAAGATAATGCAAGTATTAAAGAAGGTTTAAAAAAATTATATGAGAGTAATACCTTAGAATATCAAGAAAATAAAAATTTAGAAAAAGATGGGCTTTATGTTTATGATGTTTTTAACAATGGTATTTTAATAAATAGAGTATCTTTAAAAAGTGCTAAAGAGTATAAAATAATGGGTATTTTAAATAGTAATGAATGGGATATAGTAGAAAGTGTAAATTATTTAGATAATGGTTTATATAATTATAATATAAGTATACCTCAAAGTTACAAGTTATATATTAATAATAAATTAGTTAGTGATAAATATATTACTGATACTAAAGATAAAGATGGTTTAGAAGAATTAACCCAATTTATCAGTATAGATAAGAAAAATGTTTATAAGATAAATAATTTAGTATATGAACCAAAAATTAAAATATTAGATGAAAATAATTTAGAAGTAGAATATCAAATTAAAGATAATAATATTGAAGTAGAAAAGAAATTTATTAATGTTAATACTTTAGAAGAAGCGAAAGAGTATTTAAAAGAAGATTTTGATATTTTAGAATTAGCTCGTAACTACAGTTTATATTTAACAGATGATTTAACTGGTTCTAATCATGGTTTATATAAGTTACTTCCTTATATGTTAGAAAATACCGCAATATATGAAAGAATGGTTGCTTGGAGTAAAGGACCAGATATTTATATGGTTAGTGATCATACTTTAAAAAATCCTCCTTTTACAAATGAATCATTAAGAAATTTTACTATATATAATGAGAATGCTTTTAGTGTTGATGTTCATTTAGAAAAAAATATGGTTGTTAGTTATAAAGATAAAAAAGATATTTTAAATGACAAATTGTATTTTATATATTATAATAATGGATATAAATGGGTTAAATCAGAAGCCATTAAAGATTAGGGAGTGTTTGGTAAATGAATTTAGATGAAGCTAATATTTTAGTTAAAAGATTATATGAAAAATATAGCAGGAAAGAATTAAAAAGAAATAAATTAGTATGTAAATTAGTTAAAGAAAGAGAGAAGTTACAATATCAAATAACAAAAGAAAATTTTGATGTTAATAATTTAAAAAGCAAAATTCAAGAAGAAAATCTTAAAATAAATGAAGATAAAAAATTTATTAAAGGCTTTTTCTTAAGATTAATTGCAGGATTATTATTATCTTTGGGAGCATTACTATTAATAAAAGAATCTTTTGTAACTATTATCTGTTATGCATTAATGCTTCTAATTATGGGAAAATATAGTGTTTCTTTTGTAAGAAAAAATGGTCATTTGCCTTTTAGAGATACTAATAAAGAATATTTAGAAGAAATTCAAAATAATTTAGATAATAAAATAACTAAAAGAGAAATCTTAGAAAGAAAGAATAAAAAAATAACTAAAGTAATCTCTGTCTATAGTCGTCTTGATGTTTATAATAAAGCTTTGAGAATTTTAAAAGAAATAGAAGTAGCTTTAAATAATCAAATTGGTTTTGAAAAATTACTTACAGTACCAGAAGAAAATATAGATATTGAATGGTTAAATGATATGGAAAGGAAATTAAAAAGGGAAGAATAATGGATAACATATTTATTGTAATACCGACTTTAGATCCTGATGAAGAAATAATGTTAAAATTTATTAAAGAATTAAAACATAATTTTCAAAATATTTTAGTTGTTAATGATGGATCAAAAAGTATTTATGATAATTTTTTCAATGATTTAGAAAAGCAAAATATTATTGTTTTAAAACATTATATAAATTTAGGTAAAGGAAGAGGCATAAAAAATGCCTTTAATTATATTTTAAATAATTATCCTCAAATTAAAGGTTGTATTACTTGTGATTCTGATGGTCAACATAGTGTTAAAGATATTAAAAAAATAGCTAAAGAAATTTTAAAAAATGATGATAAATTAGTTTTGGGAGTTCGTGATTTTGAAAAAGAAAATGTTCCTCCTAAAAGTAGATATGGTAATAAAATTACTCGTAATATTTTTAAAATATTTATTGGTTTAAATATTAGTGATACCCAAACGGGATTAAGAGGATTTTCAAAAAAATTAATGAGTCTTTTTATGGATGTGAGTGGTGAAAGATATGAGTATGAAACCAATATGCTTATTTTTTCTAAAGAAGAAGGCATTAAAATAAAAGAAATAGAAATTGAAACTATTTACTTAAATAGAAATGCTAATAGTCATTTTAATCCTTTAAAAGATTCTATTATGATTTATCGTTTGTTTTTAAAATATTTTTTAGCATCTTTTAGTTCGTTTTTATTAGATATAATTCTATTTTGTAGTATTTTAGGTATCTTAGATTTTAAAGAAAAGATTTTAGCGGCCACTATATTAGCTAGAATTGTTTCAAGTATTTATAATTATATAATTAATTCTAATTTAGTTTTTAAAAATATGAGTATTATAACATTAGTTAAATACTATATGTTAGTTATTTTAATGATGTTAATATCTGGTTGCTTTGTTACATATTTGTATAATTTACTTAAAATTCCTGTTATTATAATTAAAATAATCGTTGATGCTTTTATTTGGGTTATTAATCTTGTAGCTCAAAGAGAATTTGTTTTTAAAGGGGCATATGATGAATAAAAAATTAGGGTTATCTTTTCTTTTAATTATTAGTTTTATAATATTAAGTTTATTAGTTTTTTATGAAAAAACTCTTTATTTTGATAATTTTATTTATAATATAGTGACTAATAAAATGAGTGCTAATTTAACTTTTATTAATAAGTGTTTTACTTTTCTTGGCAGTACTTTATTTATAATTATTTTAACAACTTTCTTTTTTCTTTTCTTTTTATATAAGAAAAAAAGCAATTGTTCTTTTATTGTGGCAAGCGTAGTAATTATATCGACTATATTAAATAATGTAGTAAAGTTAGTTATTAAAAGGAAAAGACCAGAAGTACTAGCTTTAGTTATTGAAAAATCTTATAGTTTTCCTAGTGGACATACTATGGCCTCAGTTACCTTATATGGTATTTTATTATATTTAACATATAAAAGTAATTTAAATAAAAATGTCAAAATTATATTAAGTGGATTATTAACTATAATTCCGCTTTTAGTGGGTTTAAGCCGAATTTATTTAGGAGCTCATTATGCCACGGATGTTATTGGGGGAATGCTTCTTTCTTTGAGTTTATTAATCATTTTTTGCCATTATATTGCGAAAAAAGAATTATTATAGTAAAATAAAGTAGTTAGGATTGATTAGGATGAAATATATAAAATTATTAATTTTGCTTTTGTTATTAGGGGTAATGTGTAGTTGTTCTCTAAATCGGGTTAATTTGGATAATGCGACAATTTATACAACAGTGTATCCCATTACTTACATTGTGAATTATTTATATGGTGATAATAGTACCATAAAAAGTATTTATCCCAATGATGTAGATTTAAATAGTTATTCTTTAACAGATAAACAAATAAGAGAATATTCAAAGGGAGATTTATTTATTCATTTAGGATATGGTAATGAAAAAAATATTGCTAAATCATTTATTAAAGAAAATAAAAATATGTTAATTATTGATTCAACTTATGGAGATAGTTATAGTATTGAAGTTATAAATGATTTTAGAGAATTATGGCTAGCTCCCAATAATTATCTAAATTTATTAAAAAATATTAAAAATTCTTTAAAAGAATATTTAAATAATTCTGTTAAAGAAGATGATATTGATAAATTTTATAATGAACTTTATATTAAATTATCTTGGATGGATGCTGAACTTCGCAGTATTGCTAAAGAAGCGAGTGCAAATGAAAATAATACTTTAATTATCGCTAATCCTTCCCTTAAATTTTTAGAAAATTATGGTTTTAATATTATTTGCTTAAAAGATATTGTGGATTCTGGTAGTGCTAGTGCTCTTGCCGATATTAAAAATAAATTTAAAAATTCTAAATATAGTACTATATTAAAATTAAATAGTGAAGATGATAGTGATTTAATTAAAGAGTTAAATGAAAAAGATAATGCTAAAATAGCGGAGATAAATGATATGGTTACTAATGATGATACTACAAGTGATTATATTTCCATTCAAAATGAAAATATTGCTACCATTAGAAATATTTTAATTAATTAATATAAAATGAGCTTTTTAAAAGCTTTTTTAATTTCTAAATTTTGCCAATTAATAAACAAATGTTTGCTTTTTGTAAAAATATTTGTTATAATAATTTTGGTGATAAAAATGAATTTAAATGAAAAATTACAAATTTTGGCTGATAGTGCTAAATATGATGCTTCTTGTTCATCATCTGGTAGCGTAAGAAATGATAAACTAGGGAATACACATATTTCAGGAATTTGTCATTCCTTTGCTTCAGATGGACGTTGTATATCTCTTTTAAAAATATTAATGACTAATATTTGTATTTTTGATTGTAAGTATTGTCTTAATAGAAGATCAAATAATATTAAAAGAGCTATATTTATTCCTGAAGAAATTTGTGAAATAACGATTAATTTTTATCGCCGTAACTATATTGAAGGACTATTTTTGTCCTCAGGTATAATAAAAACTCCAGACTATACCATGGAACTTCTAATAAAAACAGTTTATCTTTTAAGAAATAAATATCATTTTGGAGGTTATATTCATGCTAAAGCTATTCCAGGGGCAAGTGAGTACTTATTAAAAAAATTAGGAAGTTTAGTTGACCGGTTAAGTGCAAATATTGAGCTCCCCACTGAAAATGGATTAAAGTTATTAGCCCCTAATAAGGATATGCAAAAAGTAGGAAAAATTATGGGGTATGTCCGTGATAATCGCAATAAAAATTTTGTTCCAGCTGGACAAAGCACCCAAATGATTATTGGAGCTACTAAAGAAACGGATTTAGAAATTATGAATAAGAGTGCTAGTATGTATAAAAACTATAAATTAAAAAGAGTCTTTTATTCAGCATATATTCCTTGTAATAAAGATACCTTTTTGCCAAGTATAAATGTTCCTCCTTTAAAAAGAGAAAATAGATTATATCAAGCCGATTGGTTACTTCGCTATTATAATTTTAAAGTTACGGATTTGTTAGATGAAAATAATCCTAATTTTAATCTTTTAGTTGATCCTAAAATATCTTATAGTCTTCGCCATTTAAATGAATACCCTAAAGAAATAAATACTTGCAGCTATGATGATTTACTTAAAGTCCCTGGAATTGGGGTTACATCAGCCAAAAGAATTATTGCCTCGCGAAAGCATTTTCAATTAACTTTTGCTGATTTAAAAAAGATGGGTGTTGTTTTGAAAAGAGCCGTTTATTTTATTACATGTAATGGCAAATATAATCTTAAGGAGGAATGGTTCAATCGGAATTTTATAGAATCTAATTTAATCTTAGAAGATAAATCAGAATCTAAAGAATCGTTAGTTGAGCAGTTGAGGTTGTTTAATGAATAATATTTATATATATGATGGTACTTTTAATAATTTGCTAAATTTATTATATTATCTAATAAAAAATAATCTTAAACCTTCAAATATTAAGAAAAAAGGTTTTTATGGTAGTTTGTTTGATTATTTGATTGAATTAGACTTAAAAAATAAGAATATTAATGAAGAGTTTATCAAAACTTTTGGCCAATATACTTTTCATTTGACTTATTATGTTTTCTTATCCTGTGAAGAAAATAAAGAATTAATTATTTATTATTATCTTTTAAATTATTTAAAATATGGTTCTAATTTACCCAATATGCGTAATTTAAAATGCGTAAGCGAAATGCTTAGAATTCATAAAAAAGTTGGTAATGAAGCTCATAAAATGAAAGGCTTTATTAGATTTAAAGAACTTAAAAATAATCTATTATACGCATCTTTTGCCCCAGATAATAATGTTTTAGAGTTAATTTCTATTCATTTTAAAAAAAGATTAGCTCATGAATTTTGGCTAATAAAAGATGAAAAAAGGAAAATAATAAGTGTATATAATAAAAAAGAATTTTATATTCTAAATGAAGAAAATTTTAATTTAAAAGAGTTATTATTTAGTGAAAATGAAGAAATATTTGGCAAACTTTGGCAAACATTTTACGATACTATTGGGATTAAAGAAAGAGAAAATCCGAGATGCCGAATGAATTTTATGCCTAAAAAATATTGGCCATATATTATGGAAGTGAGTGATAAAAAATGAAAAAAGTAATAAGTGGTAATATCTTAAAAGAAAAAATGAACTTTGCTATTAATCTTCTTTGTAATACTGTTAAATCAACTCTTGGACCTAGAGGAAGTAATGCCATTATTGATCATTCAACGTTTTCACCTTTTATAACTAACGATGGTGTTACAATTGCTGAAAATATAGCAAGTGATGATGTTTTAATAAATACAATTTTAGAATTAGCTAAAGAATCATCTATTAAAACTAATGAAGTGGTTGGTGATGGTACCACGACAACATTAGTTTATTTGCAAAGCATTTTTAATAATGGTTTAAAAGCAATTAAACAAGGATATAACCCTATAGTCTTAAAGGGTGAGTTATTTTCTTGCTTAGATGTCATCTTAAACTCTTTAAATAATTATTCTAAAATCCCTTCATTAGAAGAGTTAAAAGCCATTGCTACAATTTCCGCCAATGATATAAATATTGGAAATATCATTTATGATACATATATAAAAATATTAAATCGAAATTCAATATGTATAAAAGAAGGTGATTCTTTAGAAACAAAAGTTAATTTTTTAAAAGGATATATCCTTGATGATCCTTTAGCTTCCCCTTACTTTTTAAGTGAAGAAAAAGAATTAATTTTTAATGATATTAAAATTTTAATTATAAATAGACACTTAGAAGCATTAGATGAAATTGCTAATATTATAAATGATATTATAAAAGAGAAAGATAATTTAATTATTATTGCCAATAGTTATAATGATTATGTCATCGAAGAAGTTATAAATTTAAATACAACCTATGATATTAAAATTATTCTTTTAACTCCTTCTTTATATGGGATGAGAAAAAATGAAGTTTTAAAAGATTTAGTAGCTATTAGCCAAGCTAAAATAGTAAAAAAAGAAACTAATATTACTAAAGATTATTTAGGACAAGTAGTTAATGTTAGATTGACTAAAGATGAAGCTGTTTTTAGTTTTGAATATAATGAATCAATAAAAAAGAGAATTAGTGAACTAACTAAATTAAAAGATTCAAGTGATGATAAAAAATTTATTATTAAAAGATTAACTATGTTTGAAAAGGGAAGTGCTACTATATTAGTTGGAGGTTTGACAAAACTTGAAAGAAGAGAGAAAAAAATGCGTTTTGATGATGCTCTTTGGGCGATTAGTGAAGCATCTAAAGGAATAACTTACGGAGAAGGATTAACCCCTTTTATAATAAGTGATAATTTATATTCAAATACCATGGGTGAAAAAATATTAAAAGAAGCCCTAAAAGAGCCTTTAAAAGTTATTTTAAAAAATGCTGGTTTAGATGAAAATATTATCATTAAAGAAATTCAAAATAATAATTATAAAATTTTATATAATGTTAAGACTAATGAATATGAAAAAATTGCTAATACTAATGTAATAGACCCAACTAGTGTGATAAAAGAAGCTATTAGCAATGCTACCTCTATTGCTGCCATGCTCCTAACGACAGAAAATTTAATAATTAATGAATATCAAAATAATTTAAATAAAATTAACGAATTTGAAGATATTTAATGCCATAAAGGGTACTTTTATAATTGACTAACAATATAAGTTATGATAAACTATAGAAGTATTCTTGGTATGGAGTAGTACTCAAGAGGCTGAAGAGGCGCCCCTGCTAAGGGTGTAGGATGGGTAACTGTCGCGAGAGTTCAAATCTCTCCTGCTCCGCCATATGAATTTTAAAGCTCTTTTTAGAGCTTTTTTACTTGTTTTAAAATTAGATAAAAAAAATTCTTTTTTTTATTTTTAAATTAATATATAATTATTTTATGAGCTTATTAGAAGGAAAAATTAAAAGTACTATTTATTACAATGATGCAAATAGTTATTTAGTTGCACTTTTTCGTGTTTCAAAAGTTTTTAATGATGAAGATAAAATATATTTAAAAAAAACAATAACTATTACTGGTAATATTTTAGATTTAAAATTAGAAAGTCCCCTTAAAATTACCGGTAATTTTGTTTTTCATGAAAAATTTGGGACGCAGTTTAAATTTGATGATTATGAATTTATTATTCCCAATGAAAATGAAGATATTATTGAATTTTTAAGTAGTTCTTTTATAAAAGGTTGTGGTAAAAAAACGGCCGAAAAAATCGTAGCTATTTATGGAAACAAATCTTTGGAAATTATAAAAGAAAATAAATTTGCTTTAGATAAAATTGAGGGTCTAAGTGAAAATACTCGTGATAAGATTTATAATTCCTTAATTAACTATAATAAAAGTTCAGATATTATTTTAAAATTAAAAAATTTAGGTTTTTCTATTGAAGAGGCTGGTAAAATTTATCTAAAATATAAAGAACGAATTACTGATATTTTAGATAATAATATTTATTTATTAAATGAAATAATAGATTTTTCAAGATTAGATAATATTTTCTTAAATAATTTTAAAGATTTTTATGATAAAAGAAGAGTAAAAGCTTGTATAATTGAAGTAATGAAAGCTATTTCGATGAATTTAGGAGATATTTATTACCTTATTAGTGATGTTTATTCCTATTTATCCCGTTTATATAAAATAGAAATTGATTATAATTTATTTACTGACTACTTGCAAGAATTAGAAAAAGAATTATTTGTTGTTATATCTCATGAATATGTTTATTTACAAGAAAACTATGAAAATGAAATAGTTATTGCTGAACATTTAAAAAAAATTAGTGAAAAAGAAATTATTAATTATGATTATGAAGAAAAAATTGCTAATTTAGAAAAAAGTTTAAATATTACATATAATATAGAGCAACAAGCCGCTATTAAAACAGCATTAAATAATAATATCACT
Source organism: uncultured Bacilli bacterium (assembly GCA_947631365.1). Lineage (GTDB taxonomy): Bacteria > Bacillota_I > Bacilli_A > RF39 > UBA660 > SIG200. The sequence continues at coordinate 9,627 of CANRLB010000019.1, forward strand.
ATTATATCAGGGGGACCGGGGACAGGTAAAACAACTATTATTAATGCAATTGTTAAATTATATATTGATAAATATAAATTAAATAATTTAGGAATCCTTGAACATATAGCTCTTTTAGCTCCCACAGGCAGAGCAGCCAAAAAAATGAGTTTATCTACTAATCTTCCAGCTCAAACTATACATCGATTTTTAAAATGGAATAAAGAATCTAATAGTTTTGGAATTAACGAAAATAATAAAAATTATCAAAAATTAATTATTGTTGATGAAGTTAGTATGATTGATACATCGCTTTTTTCATCTTTATTAAAAGGCTTATATAGTTATGTTAAACTAATTTTAGTTGGAGATGTTCATCAACTTCCTTCAGTTGGCCCTGGATTAGTTTTAAATGATTTAATTTCTACTGATTTATTTAATTATGTTCCTCTAAATTACATTTATCGTCAAAGTGAAAATTCTTATATTCCTTATTTAGCTAGAGAAATTAAAAATAAAGATTTATCGGAAGAGTTTTTAAATAAAAAAGATGATTATAATTTTTTAACAGTTGATAATAAGAATATTTTACCTGCTATTAATAAAATTATTTCTGAGGGTATTAAAAAAGGCTATGATGAAAATAATTTACAAATTTTAGCTCCGATGTATAAAGGCGAAAATGGTATTGATAATCTAAATAAAATGTTATGTGAAATTTTTAATCCATCAAAAGGACAAAAAGAAATTGCTTATGGAGAAGTTATTTATAAAGAAGGAGATAAAGTATTGCAATTAATTAATGATGCTGATAATAATGTTTTTAATGGTGATATTGGTTTTATAAAAAAGATTGCCACTGTCGCATCTCCTTATAAAAGAGAAATAATTACTATTGATTTTGATGGAAATGTGGTAAATATTCCCAAAAAAAGTTTAAAAAATATTAAGCATGCTTATGCAATATCTATTCATAAAAGTCAAGGTAGTGAATTTGATCATATTATAATGCCAATTACTTATTATTATGGAAGTATGCTTTATAATAAGCTTTTATATACAGGTGTTAGTCGAGCTAAAAAAAGTTTAATTATCATTGGTGATGCCAAAGTATTTTATAAAGGGGTTATGAATGATTATGGGAATTTTAGAAAAACGACTTTACAAACTCGTTTACAAGAAATATTTATACATAATAAATAAATAATTAGTTCATAATAATATTGAGGTGAACTAATGAAAAAAATGGAAATGATAGCTTGTATGGCTATGGCAAGTATGATTGGAGTAGGGACATATGTATTAATGAATAAAAATACTAAAGAAAAAGCCGACAAGCTATTAAATAATATTTTAGATAAAGCTAATGATATGACTAAATAAGTACTTCAATAAGTGCTTATTTTTTTAGTTATTGCTATGTTTTTTTTAATAATTCTATAGTATAATTAAAGTAAGGATGTGATAAAATGAAAAAAGAAGAATCAAAAGATATTAATAAAAAAGAACTTAATGATGTTATAAGTTTATCTAAAAGAATTCTTAAATTACTTTATATAGTCTTTATTGCAATGCTTATATTAGTAGGTATTATTGCTTGTAAAGAATTATTAGTTTATAAATTTTTCATTGATTTACTTAAAGTTATTAGTCCCTTTTTTATCGGTTTTATTTTAGCTTGGCTTTTAAAACCAGCAGTTAAAAAATTAAATCAAAAATTAAAAAATAATACATTAAGTTCAATTCTTATTTTTGCAGTATTTATATTAGCTATCTTTATTTTACTTTATGCTTTTATCCCTACAGTTTATAATGAAGTTAATGAACTTGTGGGTATGATACCAAGTTTTGTGGAAAGATTAACTAATAAAATAAATGAAATATTCACTAATCTTCAAGAAAGTGGCTTAAATTTAAATGATTTTAAAGAAAAAGTTTTAAAAACGATAACTAATTATAGTATTGAAATTGCTAGTGATTTACCTAATACCATTTTAAGTTTTGTTATTTCTTTATTTAGTGGAATTGGTACTTTTGGTATGGGCCTTATTATTGGGCTTTATATGTTAATTGATTATGATAATATTGGAGCACATTTTAAAAAATTGTTCCCTAAAAAAATTGAAGAAGATATTCATTATCTTTCATCTAGAATTAGTGTTGAAGTTCGAAAATGTGTTAATGGAACATTCCTTGTAGCTTTAATGGTTCTAGTTTGTGATTCAGTAGGTTTTGCTTTAGTTGGCTTAAGAGCTCCTTTATTATTCGGCGCTATTTGTGGAATAACAGATTTAATTCCCTTTATTGGTCCTTATATAGGTGGAGCAACTGCCGTTTTAGTTGGTATAACTCAAGATCCTTTAATTGGTATTGGAACCCTTATTATTTGCGTAATTGTTCAAATTATTGAAAATTATATTTTACAACCTATTGTTATGAGCAGAGCTAGTCAAACTCATCCTGTTTTAATCATTATTGCTTTACTAGTCTTTGGCCATTTCTTTGGTATTATTGGGATGATTTTAGCTACACCTATTTTAACTTTAGTTAGAGTTATAGTTGATTTTGCTAAAGAAAAAATAATTACGAAATCTATTTAAAAATCAGAAAAAATATGATATATTATATTTGTAATCAGTGAAGAAAGATGTATTTAAGAGCTATTTTAAGAGAGTTAGTGGTTGGTGAAAACTAATAATAGAAATTAAATATTGCTACTTTTGGAGATTAATCGGATAATCCCGTTAGAGAAATATCAAGTTAAATAAAGGATGGTACCGTCTTAAAGACTCCTTGGCATCGTCCTTTTTATTTTTGAAAAGAAAGGAAAAAATTATGAGAATATTTTTAGTAGCAGGAAAAGCTGGAAGTGGTAAACAAGAAGTTGCCAAAATGATTAAGGAATATTATATTTACAAATTAGATAAATGCATAATTACAGAATATAGTAAACCTTTAAAAAGTTTAGCTCAAGAATTAACAGATTGGGATGGTTTAAATAATACTAAACCAAGAGGTTATTTACAAAAATTGGGTGATGAAATTAGAAATATTGATGAAAGATATTTTGTTAAATCAATGTTGGAAAATTTAAAAATATATGAACATTTTACTAATAATGTAGTTATATGTGATGTTAGATTTCCAATTGAAATTGAAGAAATTAAATTAAATTACGATAATGTTTACACTATATGTGTTGAAAATCAATTTGGAGTTAGTCCTCTTTCTATTGAAGAACAATCTCATCGTAGTGAAACAGCCTTAGATGACTATCCAGAATTTGATTATATTATTGCAAATGATAATAAAGAAGCTTTAAAAGATAAAGTATTTAAATTTTTAGAAGGAATAGAATAATGAAAGCAGAAGAACTTAGAGAGAAATATTTAAAATTTTTTGAAAGTAAAGGCCATAAGAAAATTAATTCTGCTTCAATTGTGCCAGAAAATGACCCAACTGTTTTATTTACAACGGCTGGTATGCATCCTTTAGTTCCTTTTTTGCTTGGGGAACATCATCCAAGTGGCAATAAGCTTACGGATGTTCAAAAATGTATTAGAACAAGTGACATTGATGAAGTTGGAGATGCATCACACTTAACATTCTTTGAAATGCTTGGCAATTGGAGTTTAGGAGCATATTTTAAAGAAGACGCTATTAAATATAGTTATGAATTTTTAACTAGTAAGGAATATTTAGGTATTCCTAAAGATAAATTATATTTTACGGTTTTCGCTGGTGATGATGAAGCACCAAGAGATGAAGAAAGTTATCAAATATGGCGTAGTTTAGGAGTAGAAGAAGATCATCTATTTTATTTGCCTAAAGAAAATAATTTTTGGATTTTAGGAAGTGGGATCGGTCCTTGTGGCCCCGATACCGAAATGTTTTATGATACAGGAAAAGAAGCTTGTGGACCAAATTGTAATCCAGCTTGCGACTGTGGTAAATATTTAGAAATTTGGAATGATGTCTTTATGGAATTCTATAAAGATGAAAAAGGGAATTTAAGTAAATTAGCTCAAAAAAATGTTGATACGGGAATGGGACTTGAAAGAACAATTACTGTTTTAAATGGCTATGAAAGTGTATATGATTCTTCGATTTTTGCTAGTATTAAAAAGAAATTAGAAGAGTTATCGCATATGAAATATGAAGATAATAAAAAATCTTTTCGTATTATTATGGATCATTTAAGAACAAGTACTTTTATTTTAGCTGATGATCATGGTATTACCCCTTCAAATGTTGGAGCGGGATATGTTTTACGTCGTCTTTTACGAAGAACAATTAGACATTTAAAAAAACTAAATATAGAAGAATATGTCTTAAATGATTTAGCTAGTATATATATAGAAGAATATCAAGATATTTATGAAGAATTAAAAAGAAATCAAGAAGTAGTTTTTCATGAATTAGAAAAAGAATATACTAAATTTAGTAAAACTTTAAAAGAAGGAGAAAGATTATTTTATAAAACTATTAAACATTTAGAAAATAATACTTTAAGTGGTAAAGATGCTTTTAAATTATTTGATACTTTTGGTTTCCCAATTGAAATGACTTTAGAACTTGCCCATGAAAATAATTTAGAAGTAAATATCAAAGAATTTGAAGAAGCATTCAAAGAACATCAAGAAAAATCTAGAACTATTGATGCTGGTTCCTTTAAAGGTGGCCTTGCTGATACTTCAGAAAATTCTATTAAATATCATACTTTAGCCCATCTCCTTTTAGCAACTTTACAAGAAATTTATGGTAAAGATATTTACCAAAAGGGATGTAATATAACTCCTGAGAGAATTCGTTTTGATTTTAATTTAGATCATAAATTATCAGATGAAGAAAAACAAAAAATTGAAAATAGAGTTAATGAAATGATTAAAAGTAATACTCCGGTTACCTTTGAAGAAATTCCTTATGAAAAAGCTAAAGAAGAAGGAGCTCATGGAACATTTGAAAATAAATATGGAGAAATGGTAAAAGTTTATACTATAGGTAATTTATCTAAAGAAATTTGTGGAGGCCCTCATGTTACTAATACAGGTGTTTTAGGGCACTTTAAAATAATTAAAGAAGAATCTTCAAGTGCAGGAGTTAGAAGAATTAAAGGAATACTTGAATAATTATAAAACCGGTAAATTATTATACCGGTTTTATAATTAAACAAAAAACTATTTAAAAAGATAAAAAAATATGATAATATAAGGGTAATAAAAATAGAAAGAGGATAGTTATGGAAAAA
>CANRLB010000020.1 GCA_947631365.1 uncultured Bacilli bacterium
GTTACCTATTAAACTTTCCCACGGCTTAATAAACTCCATAAATAAAATGTACCATATTAAATTATATGGCACTAGAGTCTATTTGTCAATCAAAATTTCCTTATAATTATCAAAAAAGGAGATTAATTATTTAATCTCCCAAATATCTTATGACATATGGCTTTGAAATAGTTCCTTCGCCAAGAGCCATAGTAATATACTCGCCATTTAAGTATAACAAAGGTCTAACAGCATTTTGTTCAGAAGCATCTGCGGTAGTAACAGTACCATTTTTGACAACATAAATACTATTACCTCCCTCTTTTAGTATTAGCCATTCTTTTAGATTATCATCCAAGCGTAACCAAGAATTTAAACATTCATTATTAGTTTGATCAACTTCACAATAAGCTCCATTACTTACTGACATGAAATAATCTCGTATATTCATTAAGCTAACCTTTGATTTTGTTTCATATTTATCATCATATGGCTTTCCATCTGTAGCTTCTATAAAGTCAGTCCTATTAACGCTATCTTTTGACACACTACCATAAACTAAATTTTTTTCAATCAGAGGTTTTAACCAATCAAATGTACTGCTAGGAATATATTCTTGATCATTTATAAAATTTTCTAATGCTTTATAGATATTACTATTTATCCACGTTACATTTTGATTATTATTACTCCAACTATATGTTTCTTTTAGAGGAGTATTTTTTATTATTGATAAAGTTGCGTCTCGCCTATCATAATTAATAATCCGATACATATACTTATCTGCATTATTTATACATTCTTTCATATCTGTTGTACCATAACATATATAATTATTTTTTACTTGATCTTTAGTTCCTTGAAAACGAAAATCATCTTTATTAGAAATATAGTTTAAGTAATTAATCTCGTTTTCCACGTATCCTTTAGGGTCTAAACAATACGACAAAGAATTACCTTCACAATAAGTGGTTAAATTTCTTTCTTTAGAATTATTATAAGATTTGTCTTTAATAATATATGGATCTTTTTTTGTGCCACTACCACCGCCAATATTTATTTTCTCACTTAAATAGAAGACTGGCCTAATAACATTCTTATTATCCAAGCTTTGACCGGTAACAGCTCCATTTTCATCAATAATATATGAATTATATCTACCCCAATTATAACTCCATCCAGTTCTCGTCATTAACCATTCTTTTTGACTTTCAGCTGTGGAATCATTATTACCTAGATATAGCCAACCATTAATACAGCCTTGATAACTATTACTATCTTTTTGACAATTTGTTTCATTACTCATAGATAAATAATAATCACTAATATTTAAAAGCCCGGCTTTTGAATTAACACTCTTTTTCCATGGCTCAGATTTTTCTAAATAATAAACAGTTTGACCTTTAATATCTCCTGAAGTAGCAACTGTAGATTTTGCACCTTTATCGCCTTTATTTGCTTTTTCATACCATGTTGCTCTATTTTTACCAATTTCTATACCATACACCACTGGTCCTAAGTTATTCGCACCACCTTCAGTAAGATTGCCAAACATATCACCATATAACCAGTTATTATCAGAAATCTTATCTAACCATCCTTCTGGAATATAAGTCGTATTTTTTAAGAAATCACTATCTGTAAGAGCTTTATAAACTAAACTATTGACATAATCTATATTTTCAGTTTTACTTGAACCCCACTGATAAGTTTTATCTAAAGCAGTATATTTAACAACTTTTATTCTACCAGATGATTCAATACCAATAATACGATACATATATTTATCAGGATTTTTTATACATTTATCTTTATCATCAGTTCCAAAACATATATAGTTATTAGTAACTTGTTGATTAGTACCTTGATATCTGCGCATTCCACCTACATACCAACTTAAATTAACTATATTATCAAGTCCTTTATCACTAGCACAAGAAGACATGCTAGAATAAGAACTACAGACTTCTGATATATTTCTTACTTTTTCAGCTTTAGTTTCAATTACAAATGGATCATCTGCACTACCATTACCAGTAGTAAATTTAATTCCATTTTTAAGGGAAATAACAGGTCTTATATTATTTTCTTCATCTCCATCTAATGAATTAATAGTGCCATCTTTTGTTATATTAAACATATAAATTTTAGCTATAGAATCAAATCTATATGGAGTCATTAATAAAAATCCTTCGGAATCATTAAGATAACTAGACTTATTTAAAGCCCCAGCATATAATGCTTCATCACTAGTAAGCAATCCTATCGGATATGTTAATGCCCCATTACCTTTTTTACTATCCATAGTAAAAGAATCATTAGAACCGCACTTAAGTGAAGGAGTCTTATTATTAAATCTATTATAACCAGCAAAAGTAACATATCTTTTAGTTATTTCACTATTAGGATCAAATCCAGCATAATCTGTTATTTCTCTATCATTACAATATACTGTATCTTCAATATAATCACTAAATGATTTTAAATTTAAATTATACCAATTATCCATTACGATTTTAGCACTTGAATTATTCTTATTATTTTGCATACTTTTAAAAGCATCTTCTAAAGTATTACCATTTTTTAACTCTAAATAGTGAAATCTATTTTGATTTTTATTATAGTAGAAGATAAAGGCAACTTTATTATCCTTACATTTATTACCAGTTGATAAACAAGAATAATGATGCGTATTAATCATATATTCATCCTGACTCCAACTACCTTGAGAATTTTCAGTTGTTTTAATTGTATAATTTTTAAGATTATCTGCATCATCATATATAATTTTATTACCATATTTAGTTTTGGTTTTTATAACAGTATCATTTCGATGAATTCCATACATAGTACCCCACATATAACCAGCCGAAGCAATAGAATCAACATTATCTTTTTCTTGGAACGAAACTGTATCTATACTAGTATTTACACCTGGGCATACATAAGTTATTTCATTATTTTTATTTACTCCTTGAACTGGATCACCATTATATATAAGCTTAACACCTTTAGAATCAGTTGTTCTTACTATTTTCCAACAGTATCCTCCAAATAAAACATTATTATCTAAACTCGAATCACCTCTAAAATAATATATAGGATTTTTACTATCTTTGGTTTCCGAAGCTTTTAAAAAAGCATTTTTTAAAGCAGAATCACTAAAATCAATTTTATCATCAGATCCATCATTATGATATAATAAATATTCATATAAATTATTGGAAATATTAATTATTTCAATATCTCCATCTACATTAGGAATACGTAATCTTCCCCCATTAAAGGTATATTCACTACTAGATAATTCAACACTACCTTTTTTAATACGTAATATAGAGGGTATTATACTTTTAGAATCAAAGTAAAAATCTAAATCAGCATTTTCCATAACTTCGCTAGGATAATAATGTGAGTTATCAACATCTACATAACTTACATTAAAGTATTTCCTAAAATCAAATTTTAAAACCGTTGAAAAATGATTTTTATCTTCGCCTTCACTTACTGAGCCATTTTTATATGAAATAGTTATATAAAACTCCATATTTGCACCGTTTGTGCATCTTTCATTATTACAAATAGGGTCTTTTAAAGAATATTTATCTATTCTCATTTTTAGATTACTAGGTAACCCAACAATATCATAAATTCCAACTCTCTCATTACCTATATTAGTAACCTCTACTTTAAATTTAACTGTAGAATCCTTTTTAGGTAGATAGAAACCTAAACTTAAATTATCATAATTATACTCATTAAAATCTATAACTGCATCATTTGTAACTTCTTCAACGCTTAAATTAGTAATTCTTACATCTTTAACTATTCGATACTCTAAAGCGATTCCCGAAATATGCATTTTACTTCCAAAAGCAGAATATCCAATCGATAAAGATAACACTAATAAAAAAAGTAGAGTCATTATTAAATAACTTCTATTTTTTTTCATTTTCTTTACCTTCTAAATCAGCTTCTTTAATAGTAACTAAATAAACATCATTTTCATTTTTAATATAGAATTGGCACTTACTATGCTTTGCTATTGGATAATACATTATAGGTAATTTTAAATTATCTCTTACATCCAATAATTCTTCAAAAGTACTAACTTTGATTATATTATTTTTTTCTAAATTAATACCAGTTGTGGTTTCAGCAATTAAACGATCATATTCTCTTAATATTTTATTAATATATAAATCAAAAGCATTTTTTCTTTCTGTTAATAACGCTATTAATTTGATTAATTTTACTAAAGCAATTATAGCAATTACACAGAATATTATTTCAAAAGCAAAAGCTAATTCATTAAATACTAGTTCAGAATCACTAACAGTTTTATTATCACTATTTTTTTCTTGAGCATTAATAGTTATTTCAACTGCCTTTTGAGATAAAGGAATTGATATTGATAAATCTTCTGAATTATCAAGATTCAAATCATCATTATCATTATTAACTTTATTTATTTTTAAATATACTTTTAAATAACTATTAGTATCAACTGCATAATCAGATTTATAACCATTAGCTATTTTATTATAGTAATCATAATCAATATTTATTGTATCATTTATTGTTTTATTCTTCTCATTTTCCATTACAACTTCATGTTCATCCGATAAAACATAATCTTTTTCTAAGAAATTAGAAGAGCTATTTGAATCACCAATAATAAGTTTACCTAATAATTGATAAGTAAATTTAATATTACTCTCTTCTTCAATATTAAAGTCATATTTAAAATCAACTTTAATGTTTTTTATTAAGTTAGCTACATATATCATATCTTTTTCAAGATAATCTTTTTCATAATAATCGTTATCTTTTAAATAAACACGATAATCAACTGCACCTTTTTCATTATATTTAACAACTTTAGGATTAACATATATAAACGCTCTTTGTGCTAAAACAAAACAAATAATAAGTGAAATAATAAATATTATTGAAGTAGCAATTAAACGGATATTATAACTTATATGCCTTTTTTCTTTTGATTTTACTTCTTTTTGTTCTTTTTCTATAATTTTATTTTTAGTAGAGTCCTTTTCTTTAGCATTTTTTAATTCTTTCTTAATTTTTTCATTATTTTTTTTAGGATTTTTTTCTTGCATTTTACACCTCTCCTTTTTATAATTCATTTAACCAAACTGTTGGTATTCCAACATAAGGTACTTTATGTTTTACTATTCCAATTATCATATTTCCTTCAATTAAATAGTCATCATCAGATATATTGGCATCACCCTTTGAATAATAGAAATATTCATCGCCAATTTTGACAATTCTTACTAATCTATGAACAACAATTATATTATCATAATTATAAGCAATAACTTGTCCTACTTTTAATTTACTATAATCGTCATCTATTTTTTCTACAATTGCTACATCGCCTTTACTAATTTCTGGCTCCATACTACCACTAGCAATAGCTATAGCATAATAATGGAAATAACCAGAAGTTATATATACCAAAAAGATAATTAATAAAGTCGGAATAGCCAAACCAATAAAACTTGATTTGTTTTCTTTTCTCTCTACTTCCTTATCATAATCTTTTAAATAAAATCTATAAACTCTAAAGCCAATGAACACAGGCAATAACAAATCAATTACTGCAACTAAATATATATTTGGATTTGGAACTATTGGCAATAAATAGCGATATAAATTAGTAACTAATAAATATACTATAACTGGTTTATATCCAGTCTTCTGTGTTATATAAGTACATACAATATTTGTACTTATCGCGGGCAATAATGTTAAAGCAAAAAACATAAAATTATCTACATTACTACCAAATTTTGAATAATATATAGCACTAGTTATATCAATCAATACAAACATTACACAAGTTGTATATGTTAATAATTTACATCCTTCACTTTTTACTAAAATCATATACCTTAAGAATTCTTTAACTACAACAATTAAAAATATCGGAATTATAAATTTAATTATGCTATTTAAAGAAAAATAATTATCTGTTTTAGCAAATCCTATAATTAAACCAAATAAATAATATAACAGGAAGAAAATTATTAAGTTAATTATTATTTCCATTATAATATCTTTAATGTAACGATGCTTATCCTTTTCAAATCCAAAGCATACTTTAAAAATCAAAGTACATAATATAAGGAAAACAACCATAATATAATCATTTAATATACTTGATACAAAACTATTTAAAATTAGAATTAAACAAATAATAAACTCATAAATAAGTAATCTTTTATAACCCTTTTTCATTTCTTTCCTCCTAAACAGTTTTGTATCAAGTATATTAAGGCACAATATTTATTGTGCCCCCATTATTTATTTTATTATCTAGAATCAGCAGAACTATAAGTTAATACTATATCCCCGAAGACAACTTTGAAATCACCGTCAGCTCTTTGTTGAGTGTTGCTTGTATTTTTATATTCAATCTTAACCGCAATTTCTTCGGAATCATTAATAGCAAGCGCATGTCCAGATATTGAAGTAGCTGATTCTTTATATTGTAATCCCCCTTCTGTAACACCAGAATTTGTATTTCCACCAATCGTTACTGTTACGCTTATATCTTTACAAGCTTCATCAACATAATTAGTTCCTTCCATAGCAATACACTTTTTAAATGATTCACTGCCATCAGCATTTTTAAAAGTTACGTTAGTTAAATATGCTTTATATTTTCCAACATTTCTAGCATAAAATTTATAAACCACAAAATCACCTGGTTCTTGAAATTTAACATTTAAATTAGAAATTGTCGGGTCTAATTCATTACTAATATTAGCATTTTCAGCTGTAGCAGAACCACTTGTATATGGTGCTATTGGTGTAGTTTGCAATTCATCTTCTTGATAAGAAAAATCAACATTAAAGGTACTGGCATCAGGTTTAACATCCAAAGAAGGTTGAATTTTTAATGAACTTGAATAAGCTGAAAAACCTACAGTTAGACTAATCGCTCCAATTAAAAGAGCAACAATAGCTATTAATCTTGTCCCTCTGTCTTTCTCCATTATTCACCTCCTATTGTCTTACTATTTTCATGATATCATATGTTTATTAATTTGGCAATTAATATTGTGTTAAACCAAAGTCTAAGTTAAAAATTATTATTAACTTAGACTAACTATTATTTTTATATTTAAATAAAGCAGAAGGCCTATGACCTCCACCAGTTTGCATTTTATCTGTCTTTTCCACTTTACTGGCAATCATTCTTCTAAAAGCAGGATCTAATAATTTTTTACCCAATATAACTTCATATACTTGTTGTAATTCACTAAGAGTAAAATATTCAGGCATCATATTAAAAACAACATCCGTATATTCTAATTTATTTTTTAATCTTGAAATACCACTTACAATTGCTAAAGGATGATCAAAAGCTAATTTATTATTTTCTAAAACAGTAAATTTATAACGATCCGTCGTTTTTTCATATAAAGTTTTACCTATTTTAAATTTAATTTCTTCATTTCCATTATCTAAAGTAACATAAATTGATTCTTTGTCTTCTAAAGCCATAATATTAAACCAAGATGCATTAGTTGGAATTTGTTCATTAAGAGTATTTTTATCAATCAAAGCTAGGTAAGAAGTAGAAACTACTCTCATTCTTGGATCTCTCTTAGGTTCTCCAAAAGTATATAATTGTTCCAAATATATATCATGTAAATTAGTTTCATTAGAAAGGATTCTTTTGGCAGCATCTTCTATATCTTCATGAATACCTACAAACCCTCCAGGTAAACACCACATATCTTTAAAAGGATAATTATTTCTTTTAACAAGTAAAACACTAAAATGTTTTTTATTTAGTTTTCGATAATTATTTTGTATTTCATCAGAAACGCTAAAAATTAAAATATCCACTGTCATAGATAATTTTTCAAATATACTTGAATCATAATCATTTAAAAATTCTTTTTCAGATTTATATTCTTTCATTTTTAACGCTCCTAAGTCTTTTTAACAATTTGATTTTAACATTTTTTAAATTCCTTTTCAATATGAGTTAAAAATAATTTACTAATTTTAGAAGCATTTTTTTCTAAAAAACAGCTCATATTTTCTTTCCATTTTATAAAATTAAGATATTTTATATCTTTCGTTTCAAAATATTCTTGATATCTATAATTACTAGTTAAAATTTGATATAAAAATAAATAAGGCATTAATCGAAGTTCTTTTATACTTAAAGGAAATTCTTCTAAATAAGCACATACATATTTAAAAAACAAATCATAATTAAATAAATTACCATTATGACAAGCATCAGTGGAAATAAAAAAAGATCTGATTAACTCCAAAGCTGCTGGATAAACTCCCGCAAAAGAAAAATCAATAATGTAAAAATTATCAAATTCATCTTTAAGCAAATTTCTTTTAGAATAATCACCATGAGTCATTAAATAAGTTATATCTTCAAACGTTTCACTCATTTTCTTAAGTTTTGGTAACATTCTTATTTTATGTTTTATAGTTTTAATAATTAATTCATTATTTTCTTTAGAATAATTATTTAAAGATTCTAAAAGATTATTTAACTTTTTCTTTTCATCATCAATATTCAAATCTTTCCAATACTTTTCTTTATTAACATCATCATATTTATTATTTAATACTTTATGCATTTTACCAAGTAATCTAGCTGTTTCTAACAATTCATTTTCAGATAACTCTACTTCATTACATGAATACCCGTCAATATATTTTTCTAAAAAAATATAATAATTTTCCCAAGTTAAATAAATATTTCCATCTTTAGTTTTTATTATATTTGGAACATTAAAATTTTCTTTTTTTAAAATATCTAATAATTCATTTTCAATTTCAATCTTTAAATTATCACAGCATTCACTAAATACTTTAGCAAAATATTTATTATTGCCATAAAGGATATAACAATCTGAAAAAGAAGGACTAATTTTTTCTATTTTATCTATCTTAATTCCGTAATATTTTAATAAAAGTTGTTTAAACTTGCTTTTAGATAAAAGCTCATTTTTCACTTTTTCACCTTCTTCATTTTTCTAATATGTTCTTTAATTCTTTAATTATTTCTTTTATAATTACCTCTTTATTTTCTGGGCGAGATTTATTTGTTAATACAAGTTTTTTATTAATAAACGTATCTTTTTCTTTATCATAAATACTTACATAAACATAATTATTCTCTTGGCCTTGAATAAAACTTAATTCTCCTGTAATGCCTACTCCTATACTAGAGTTAGTAAATTTAGTAATGGCTTTACTCATTTCACAAGCAGTGTCTATACTATAGACTGATATATCATTAATGATATTTGGATTAACCCCCATTTTAATTTTAAATTCATTAGAATATGCTACAGCACCAAACTTAAAAACTTTACTTGACCCTTCTACATTTGTAATAGTATTTGCTAAATATCCTCCCGTACAAGACTCCATTGTACTTATAGTTTTATTTTGTTCTTTTAATAATTCAATTACATCTTCCATTAACAATCATCCTCTTCTTTAATATTATATAGCTTTCTATTCCTTAAATAAACCATAATTTCATCATCTAAATCATCGGAATATCCCACTTCTTTTAAAGATTTTCTAACATTAGTTGAAGATAGGTCTTTAGCATTTATATTTATTATAATTATATTTTTAGTATTAAGAGAACTCATAATACTTTTTGGATTATCATTATTTCTTTTAATAACCAATAATTTATAATTATCTAAGATATATTCATAGTTTCGCCAAGTTTTTATTTCTTGTAAATTATCAGTGCCACAGATAAAATAAATTTCATCGTTAGGATATATTCTTTTGAAATGATCTAAAGTTTGATAGGTATAAGTTAAAACATTTTTTAGTTCATAATCACTAACTAATAAATTATTATTATCTTTGGTCATAATTTTTAACATTTTTAATCTTTCTTTAGCATCAATTAAATCTTTTTTATTATATTTATTACCCGTTGGTACATAAACAACTTTTTCTACATATCCTCTTTTAATTAAATCTAAAGCTATTTTTTTATGCATTTTATGGGGAGGATTAAAAGAACCTCCAAATATACCTATCTTCATAACTCACCTCTATAAATTTTTTCTAAATGTTGGTGTGGTAAATTTATGAGCACTTTTTTCGTGAAGAACATAAATTCTTTGTTTTACTACTTCATCAGTATTGTTCCCGTTATTTTCTAATACATCCGCAATTTCACTATATTTAACCCCAAGTTTATCTTCATCAGTTAATCCACTTAAACCATCATCCGGAGCTTTATGAACAATATGGTAAGGAACTTTAATTGCTTCACCAACTTGAATAACTTCATCAACGGTTAAATCAGCTAAAACTTGAATATCAGCAACGTTATCTCCACCCTTAGTAAAATAACCAACATATATTTCACATTTATTACTCGTGCCCGCGACTAAATATAAACCTTTATTTTTCTTACTTAAATAAGCTGCATGATAATATAAAGTAGCAGTTCTAAGTCTAGGCTTAATATTTATATTAGAATCTACTAAATCATCCATATTGGGATTATTTAATGCAATTATTTGATTAACATAATTATCATATAAATTAGTTAAATCAAACTCTTTTAATTCAAATCCAAAATGATTAGCTAATTCTATAGCATTATTTTTATCTTCTTCTTTAGAATGACATGGCATCCAAATACCTACCACATTTTCTTTACCTAAAGCTTTAGTAAAAAGCCCTGCAACAACTGCTGAATCTTTACCACCACTTATACCTACTACTGCTCCTTTCATATTATTTTCTTTATAGTATTTTTTTATAAATGTAATTATTTCATCTGCTGTTTTCTTGGCATCAAACATAATATATTCCTCTCTTTCTTTATCTTCTTATTAATTTTTTGCCTTTTTAAAATTGCATAGCTAAATTGAATTTTTAATATAATTACAGTAATTCCATCTACTCCTCCTATGTTTTTATCTTTTTGTTAATAACAAAATCTAAATTTATAAGCGAGTTATTTCTCACTTGTTATTAACATTTTATTAAAAACATTTAAGTTTGTCAACCACTTTTTTTAAATTTCTTAAATTTTTTTATAATTAATATTTTATTTTTACTAAATATAGCCCATTTGGGCTTACTGTTGGAAGTCTTTTTTCAGTTTTTCTATCAAGCATCATTTGAATAGTTTCATCATCTATTTTACCTTTACCAACCTCTACTAAAGCTCCAACTAAATTTCTAACCATATAACGGTAAAAACCATAACCATAAAATTTTAAATAAAGTATTTTATTAAATTTCCATATTTTTATTTTTTTAATTGTACTTGTATAATCATCTCTAAAACCAGAAGTAAAATTACAAAAATCATGAGTACCTAAAAATAATTTACTAATATCTTTCATTTTATCTATATCTAAATAATAATTAATATTTAAGTAATATTTACCATTTCTTTTGCCACTTAAATCAATTTTATATAAATATATTTTTTCTTTTACATTATGTCGAGCATGAAAATTATCACTAACATACTTAATTTTCTTAACCTGAATATCTTTCAATTCTTTATTAAGTTTATATTTTAGATTTTTAATTTTTTTATTAGTTTCAAAATGTACTACTTGATACTTAGCATGAACACCCCTATCGGTTCTTCCTGATCCTTTAACTAATATATTATCATTATAGATTTTAGATAAGCTTAATTCTAATTCACCTTGAACATTCCTTACATTATTTTGTCTTTGAAAACCATTAAAGTATGAACCATCATAACTTATTACTAACATTAATTTCATGATACTCTCCGATATATATCTTTAATAAGTTCATAAATATCCGTAGTTTTTATTATTTCATGGCCATGATCCTCTAAATAAAAAATAAAATCAATTATTTTTGGACATACTGTATATTTATATAAATTACGATCAAAAAAATTATCAGTTTCATATAAAATATTTTTATTTTTCATAACATAAATTCTTTTAACCAAACTAAAAAACACTTTAACATCGTTATCAATAATAATAACTTTTTTATGATACTCATTATTTAATTTTAAAAATAATTTTTTAAAATAATCTATATCTTTACTATTTAAAACTTTTGATAAGTTGCCAATAATTATAACTTCTTTATTTAACTTAGTCATTAAATCTATTTTAAATTGCTCATTTAAAGTTAATTCACTAACTTTTTTATCTAAATATGAATCATCTAATAAAACCATTTTTAATGCTTTAGAAATATCTTTAATATTTATATCTTTAACTAAATTAGTATACTTTAAAGTATTTTCATAATTACTAATTATACCAATAATTCCGTTTTGTTTAATTATTTCTTTTATTTCCATAAAGCACCCACTAAAGATTCATTATTTAAATATATTTTATCTATTAAATTATAATCTTTTAAATAAAGAGATAATTCAACCATAAAAGGCAAAGATAGCCCTATTCTTTTCAATAATTTTTCATTTTTTAAAACTTCTAAAGTCGTGCCTTCAATTAAAATTTTTTCTTTATCATAAACAATTAAATAATCTGTAAATAAAACCTCTTCAATATTATTAGTAACATTTATATAAAGAATATTATGACTATCTAAATAGCTATATATCTCTCTTATCTTATCTTCACTAAGCTCATTAAACACATTAAAAAAGATAATTTTTTTATATTGTAATAAATCTTCTATTTTAAAGCTTTGATCTATTAATTGATAATCTTTATATATTTGTAAAATATTCTTATTTATATTAGTACTAATTATGGTAACATTTGTTATTTCTTTCACGATTATTCACTCTTTTCTTTATTTATATAGTTTTCTTTAATTTGTTTAAGTTTTCTAAAATGATGATTAATACCTGATTTTCCAACTTTATAGTCCGTTTCCAAAGATATAATATCAGCAAGTTCTTGATAAGAAACATCAGGATACTTCTTACGATAAGTTAAAACCAATTGCATTTTTTCATCTAATAGTTTAATAATGCCTTTATTTTCTAAAAACTCTATATCATTAATTTGATTTAAACCATTTTTTATTGTTTTTTCTTGATTAGCTAGTTCACAATTATTAAGACGATTTACCATATTTTTATGATCACGATATATTCTTGTATCTTCAAATTCAAATAAAGAATTAATGGCTCTAAACATTTTAATCAAGTCACTTATACTTTCACTCATTTTGATATAAGCAATGTATTTATAACCTCTTTTAATAATTTTAGCATTTAATTTAAAATAATTAAGTAAATCTTTTATATATTTAGCATCATTTTCTTTATTTAAAATAAACTCTAAATGATAACCACTTGTTTTAGGATTAGAAACATTACCAATACCTAAAAAAGCTCCTTTTAAAAAAGCAATTTTTTCTTCATCGCTATCAAGTAGGGGATTATTTTTTATATTTATAACTTCTTTTATATAATTTATTTTTTCATTTATTTCTAAAATATATATTTGTTTTACCCTAAATCTTTTTTGTATTCTTATAGTAATTTTAGGGACTATTTCAAATGTTTCTTTTAATATTTTATAAATAAATCTCGTTACGGAAGCATTTTCTAAAGTAATAATTATTTTGTCATCTATAACTGAGTTATATCTTAAATAACCTTCAATAATTGCTCGTTTTTCCAAATTATTATTTTCTAATTTACTTATTTCTTCTTTCAATCTAGTTGTAAATGTCATAATATTCACCAAACATTTCTTTTATATAAATTATTTTAACACAAATGTAATTGCATGGAAACTGAAATATTTTTCTTCATGAATTTCATAAAAAAAGAAATAATTATAATTCATTTTGAATCTTTATTATTTCTTCTTCTTTTAAATCTGTTATTTCGCTTATTTCTTTTATTTTCATTCCTCTTGATAGTAACTTTTTAGCTGTATTTATTTGAGTTTCTTTTATGCCTTCTTTAATTCCTTCTTCTTTTGCATATTCTTTTTCTTTTCTAACTAATATCCTGGCATCTCTTTCTAACTCTATTTGTCTTATAACATCCTCATCGTTATTTAATTCTAGCACTCTTTCACCAACTTCCTTTGCTAGTCTATCAACATTCCCTAAAGCTTGCATTTCTTCTTTACTTGAGGCAAGTAAAGCTAAATATAAATGCTCTTTATTCCCTTTCATGATTTTATTATAATACATTCTTTTATATTTTAATAGATTTACATTTATTATTTTAAAACTTTTAAAATCAGATTCTATCTCTTTAGTTACTACACTTACTATTCTTAATTCATCTTTTAAAATACTTCCTATTCTATTATAATTTAAATTTACTTGTATTATTTCTTTGACATCTTGCCACTCTTCATCATTATGCCGATAATTTTTCATCCATAACGAATAATAATACATTAAGTTTCTTTCACTTACTGCTTGATTATAGTTTTTATTAACTTCGACATTAATTTTAATATTGTCTTTAGTTCTTACTAAAACATCTAATATTTGAACTTTATCTCTAACGCTTGATACTGGTAATTGCACATACTCTAATTTATCAATTGTTATCTCACGCTCTAAAACATCAGATAAAACACAATTTAATAATTCATAATCATCACTTTCTAGTAAAACCGTTTTAAATATTCGGTCAACATCAAGGCCATAAAATTCTTTCGTTTTCACATTTCCTCACCTCCCATCTTTTTTAAGTAGGG